>PLEB01000198.1 GCA_003136915.1 Chitinophagaceae bacterium | reverse complement strand
ATGGGCCTCAATATTAGCAGCGGATACGACTGCATTTGTCAGCCTTGTAATGAAATATGGACCTCCAGAAATTTCCAGCTCCTCCCGGAATTTTAGTTCTTCCACAACCGTAAGCATGTCAATCGGCTGACTTTTCTGCGCAAGGGATTGCATGGCACGGTAAATCCGCTGGTGGCTTTCCAGATAAAAGCACTCCGGTTTCAGAATTTCGACCACCGTATCGAAAGCCGCTTTTTCCAGCATGATCGCTCCAAGCACCGCTTCCTCCAGTTCACGGGCCTGGGGAGGTAGTTTGCCGAATACCATCGTACTGATATCTACCGGTGAATTTCGTCTCAGTTTCCGGTCCTTGTTTAAATTAGTGAGCTCCATTATCCGGTTGTTTTTATCCACTTGCCGCAAGTGGTTGCAATTCTGTGTTAGTAAATGATTACCCTGCTATGATCCAAATGTTACCACAATGAAATCAGGAGGGCGAATATAAACCCCAATAATTCCTTTAACAGAAGTTTTCATTTTTTTAATTTATCCAGTGCAGATTCACGAGGTTGTTAACAGGTATTACGGAGATATGCACAAATTGTTCCCCTCTATTCACAATTTAGAAAAGTTTTTCCCCTTTTCAATAATGAAATACACACGCGTTGTGCATAAAGATTTGTTCGCAAATATTTTGCAAAACAAGAATTAAGAATTTGTAAAATCCGGTAACGGAATGCGGACTCAGATAAGAAAACATTGCAGTTTTCTAGTTCGCATCCTTTGGTTTAGGCTTTTCTTTATTTTCATCCTTATTAGGCTTAGGTTTCGGTTTGACACGTTGCGGATTTTGGTTAGCGGGTTTCGCCTGGTTATTCTGGTTTACAACGGGCCTGGCCTGCAACTGCGTCCGGTTTGCAGGTGATGGCTGTGCAACCGTTCTCTGTGGCAGTTGTACCGGCTGGCTGACCGCCTGCCTTTGGTTAATTCGCGCATTTGGCTGGCGTTCCGGATTTGAGGTGTTGGCATTCACGGCTCCCGGCTGAACTACCGGAGCTGCTGCAGGTTGTTGAGCAGCTGAGCCGCCAGGCCGTAGATTGTTATTGTTCGGATTCGCAACGGGATGTTCCATTGCGGGCCGGGAATCCGGATTGCGATTTGGATTTTCTACTACAGGTTGGGTGGAGGGCCTTGTATTAGTGTTTGGATTTTGAACGGCAGGCCGCATTTCGCTGAAAGGCTTTACACGGGCAGGAACCGGTCTTGATGCTGCGTCATTGCGGCCGGCAGGTGTTTCGCTTACCCGTGGCCGGTAGATATTGAATTGATTTCCTGAAACCCTGCTTCCGGGTGTATTGGCTTCCCGGATTTGCACAGGTCTTACTTCTGCTCCGCTAACCCTGCTCACTTCGCGGGGATCCGGGCCCGGCGCATAAGCATATCTTGCCCGGTTTGATCCGCTGTAATTATTGATGATCGTAGTGTTATTGATAATGGTTACGTTACGTGAATCATTCACATAGTAATTGTGCCATCCGGGGTTTCCCATATACTGGCGGGGTACAAAATTCCAATAGGTCACGGGTGGGTTGTAAGATCCCAGCGCAACATCAACGGAAACATTTGGACCGAGGGGCGCCCATCCATAATAATCTCCTCCGCCTCTCCAACTTACCCAGGCAGGGGCCCATTCACTACCGGGAACCCACATCCATCCAAAACCCTGTTCAAAAAACCAGCGACCATAATGAAAAGTCGCCCAGCCCCAGTTATAATCAGATGACCAGGTCCATCCCGCATCGGTATAGACCCAGTTGCCATTCGTGCTATAAGGTTTGAAATCCGGACCTGCGTCAGGCATCCACACATAACCATATCCGGGATAGTTGATCCAGGTTCCATAAGGAGAAAGATCATCGTAGAATGATTGATAAGAAACTGCTGTCTCCGCAGCAGGTTCAGGCGTGGGTTCGGTTACCACCACTTGTGTGGGACCACAGGAGAAAAGAAAAAATGCACCTGCAATGAGTATGAAAATGGTGTTTTTCATGTTATGACTTTATAAAAGGTTAGAATAATCCCTTGCTATGACCGGATAACGGATGAGCTAAAACCCTGCCATTTCCGGTCCCTTTGCCATTTGTTTGATGGAATCCGCTGAAACGCCATAAAAACTATCTTTACCGTTCCAAAAAAACAGAGATCCTTCCATGACCATCAGCTACAATTGGCTCTGCGATTACCTTCCAGACAATCTCACCGTAAAACCAAATCCTGAACTTCTTTCCAGGATACTCACTTCCGTCGGACTGGATGTAGAGAGCCTTTCACCGTATCAATCCGTCAAAGGACTTTATGAAGGGTTGGTGGTAGGAGAAGTGTTATCCTGCGAACCGCATCCCGATGCAGATAAATTGAAAGTTACCCGCGTGAATGCCGGAGGCCCAGAACCCTTGCAAATTGTTTGCGGAGCGCCCAATGTGGCCGTTGGACAAAAAGTTATCGTTGCACTCGAGGGAACTACCATTTACCCGGAGGAAGGACAGGCGTTGAAGATAAAAACTGCCAGGATTCGCGGTGTGGAGAGCCAGGGTATGCTTTGCGCCGAAGACGAGATTGGTTTGGGGAAAAGCCATGCTGGTATTCTTGTGCTTCCCGGAAACCTGAAGCCAGGTTCTCCGCTGTCCGATTTTCTCAAGCCTTATTCAGATCATATATATGAGATCGGCCTCACGCCAAACCATATGGACGCTATGAGTCATGTTGGAATTGCCAGGGAAATTTGCGCATTCTTGTCTCATCAGGAAAAAAAAGATTTCAAAGTAAAAATGCCTGCCGCTCCGCATTTTAGTATAGATAATCAAAGCCTTCCGGTTACGGTAAAGATTGAAAACAGAAAAGCCTGCGCCAGGTATTCCGGCATAAGCATTGGCGGGTTAGAAATCCGGGATTCACCTTCGTGGATGCAGGAAAAACTTAAAGCCATTGGGATCCGGCCAATTAATAACGTGGTAGATATAACCAATTTCGTATTGCATGAAATGGGGCAACCGCTCCATGCGTATGATGCGTCTGCAATCAAGGGCCATAAAATTATTGTAAAAAATCTCACTGCAGGAACCTCGTTTATCACGCTCGATGGAAAGGAAAGAAAGCTGGATGCCGAGGACCTGATGATCTGCGATGCGGAAGCACCGCTTTGTATTGCCGGCGTTTTCGGCGGATTGGGCAGCGGTATAATCAATTCCAGTAAATCGCTCTTTCTGGAAAGCGCCTGGTTCAATCCGTCTGCTATAAGGAAAACATCTTTTCGTCATGGCCTTCGCACCGACGCGGCTGTCCATTTCGAAAAAGGCATGGATATTTCAGGAACGGTGCCCGCATTAAAAAGGGCGGCTGCACTTATCCGGGAATATGCGGGTGGTCAGATAGTATCGGACATTATTGACGTTTATCCTGAACCCTTTCCTAAGGATCAGATCCTGTTGAAATATCATTATCTGAAAAAACTAAGCGGTAAAAATTATCATTCTGTAACCGTAAAAAATATTCTGCTATCGCTGGGTTTCGATATCCTGCGCGAAGGTCCGGATGATCTGCTTGTTGCCCCGCCATATCATAAACCGGATATTCAATTGCCGGCAGATATTGTTGAAGAAATCATGCGCATCGATGGGTATGATAATATTGAAATACCGTCTGCAATAACCATTTCCCCTTCCGTAGAAACGGAGCGTAATGCAGAAGCCATGCGCGAAAAGATCGCAGGTTTTCTTTCCGGCACCGGATTCAGCGAGATCCTGACCAATTCTATTACCAACAGCGCTTATTACGGTACGGAAGAACTGGAAACCGCAGTGAAGATGATCAATAATCTAAGCGCGGAACTCAATATCATGCGGCCATCCATGCTTGAGACCGGGCTCGAAAGTATATCCTGGAACCTCAACCGGAAAAGCCATGGAATCCGGTTTTTCGAATTTGGAAAATCCTACCAGTCGCAACAGGTTGGCCGGTACCTGGAACTCAACCATTGCTGTCTTTACCTCGCCGGTGACCTGCAGGCTCAGAGCTGGAAAGGGAAACCCCAGCCTACTGACTTTTTCTACCTGAAAGGCATATGCGAAAGCATATTGGAACTGGTTGCTGTTAAAGGAACGGCGGTGCAGACGACCCACCCAAAACTCAGCGTGGCCATGGAGATGGTTCATGGAAAATACAGGTTGTTTCATTTGGGTCAGGTTAACAATTCTGTGCTGATTAAATTTGGCATCCGGCAACCGGTTTACTTTGCCGACCTGAACTGGGACAATCTCCTGATGTTGGCTTCGCAGCAGACCCTTGTTTTTACTGAACTGCCCCGGCAAGTGCCCGTAAACCGGGATCTTGCGCTGATCGTTGAAAAATCCCTACCTTTTGAATCTGTAGAGAAAGCCCTGCAAAAGATCGGGCTGGAGAAATTACAACAGGTTCAATTATTCGATATTTTTGAAAGCGAAAAGCTGGGAAAAGACAAGAAATCACTGGCTATCAGTTTTACTTTTCTGGACCCGGAGAAAACGCTGACTGACAAAGAAATTGAAGACATGATGAGCAGGATCATGAAAACGGCAGAATCTGAATTGAAAGCTGAAATCAGAAAATAATCCGGAAAAATCAATCGTAATTCAACTGAAAAAGCAAATCCATGACGCATCCGGAAACTCAGCTCAAAAGAGTACATGAAAAGTTTCAGCAACTGGTAAAACTGCACCAGATGATGCAGAAAGAAAATGAAAAGCTGAAAGCCGATTTCAAAAGGCTGACTATACGCTGTGATGACCTTTCAAAAGATGTAGAAAAGTTTCGCGTACAGGCTGAAATATTGAAAATGACAGGAAGTGGACTGGAAGAAAAAGAGAAAAAAGATCTTGAGAAAAGACTAAACCAGTACGTCAGGGAAATCGACCGTTGCATCGCCCTGCTGAATGAATAGCTTTTTTCAATTTCAGACGCGCTTTACCAACCGCATCTTCATTTCATCTGCACCCTGTGATACTTCGAGCGTATATACGCCATAAGGAAGCTCGTTAAGC
>PLEB01000301.1 GCA_003136915.1 Chitinophagaceae bacterium | reverse complement strand
GCCGACACTGAAAACGCTTCCTTTACAATAGTTTTGGACAATGCGTCCATTGAGCTTTTTGCGGACGAAGGGCTAACTACTATGACTGAGATATTTTTCCCGGATTCCCCTTTCAACATAATGCATATGAGCCCCGCAGCTGGAGCTGCCTTCCGTAGCCTTACGATCCGGACCCTTCAACCGGTTTGGAGAAAAAATCAAAAATGATTGCCAGTGAACAGATACGTTTTTACTGAGTCATCATTAAGTCCAAAAACCAGGCTTGCACCCTTCCGTGTAGCAAGATTCAGCATACTTCGAACGTCACCACGAACATGAAGTCCTGAAGACCGCTGATTAAGATACCGGAAATTTCCTTTTCCATCATTGAGCAAGACTACCCCATGATTTGCCCTGTACCGCCCGAATTTTATTCTCGTCCATGCATTATTGCCAGCAAGAACAAGATCTGGCTTGCCATCTCCATTGAGATCCATGCTTGTTATTGCATAAACGGGTGATAACTGCGCTTCCATGGGAAGCGGAATAAGTTCAAACGCGCCGCGTCCATTGTTATGGAGATAAACCGTTTGCATCATTTCGGCTTTCAGGGTATGGGCGTCTTTCAATTGTTCATCGGTAAACAGATCATGGATTGTTGCTTTAGCGTAGGTATCGTAAGCGAGGAATTTCTTTTTAAGCCAGGGAAATTGATCAAGTAAATCATCCTTCGAATAAATCGGATATGAAATACCATTAATATAATAACATAGAATAGGATCCTGTCTTCCGTTACCCTGAAAATCTTTATAGTATAAAGTGACAGGTTCCTTTTCACTCGCATGAAACTGATTGTTCAGCCCCTGATTCCCGATGATGAGGTCTGTGTTTCCGTCACCGTCAAAGTCGCCTGCCATGATAGTGTTCCACCAACCTGAAGAAGGAAAATGGATATACTCTTCGGAATGGTCCACCAGTTTTCCTTTTTCATTAATAAAAATCCTGATGGGCGTCCACTCGCCCACAAGGACCAGGTCAGGATACTGATCATGGTTCAGATCAATCCATGCTGCGTCCGTAATCATGCCCATCTTTTCCTGATCCAGCGCGGGTGCAATAGATGCCGTAGCATCTGTAAAATGTCCCCTGCCATCATTCAGGAGAATTTTATCCGGAGGCGCTAATGGATATTGTCCGGGAACTACTCTCCCTCCAATAAACAGATCCAGGTCACCATCATGGTCAATGTCTGCTGCCCTGACACAACTTTTATTGAAAAGCAGCGGAGGAAGCCCATCGGCTGACTTCCTGAAATGACCCTTGCCATCATTCAAATACAAGCGATCCTGCAATAAGCTGTCATGCGGCTCAAGATCATAACCTCCGGAGGCCACGTAGAGGTCCGGATAGCCATCACCGTTCGCATCAAAAAAAATGGCTGCCACATCTTCGTATAAAGAATCCTTTGCTATCGCAGGTTCGGCCATCGGTATAAAATGACCATCTGGGGTTTGGAGAAATACCATCCCCGGTTGGCCCCTGGCGCCGCCAACAAAAATGTCTTCAAGCCCGTCATGATTTAAATCTGCCTTCGCCATACAGGGCCCGGGCCTGGAGAGATATGAAGGCATCAATGGCTGAATGGTAAAATCATTGAAATGATTTTCACGGTGCAAAAAAGAAATGGTATTCGAAGGTAAAAAATAAGGTTTTTCAAATTTTGCCGGATCAGCCTTTTTCGGTGAGGGATCCGATCCTTCGCGGATGAGTATTGTCTGGTTACTTTTTATCTGCAATAATTTATCAACATGGTCATCAGGCCAGGTCACAATTACTGAATCTGCTTTATCTGATTCCCCCAGTCCAAAACAAAGAACAGGATCCACGGAAGATTGAAATCCGCGAACCGGCATTTCCTCCTGGTAGTAGAGATTATTCCTGCAATAAAGCTTAATTTTAGCGCCTATGCCATTTACATTCTGACCCTTACCCAGGAGCTTTATTTTAAGATAATGGTTGGCAGGGTTCAGTTCATTCAGATTATTCTTATAAATAAAAGCGGGTTCATTGATATTGCTGATGACCAGATCGAGGGCACCGTCATTATTCAGATCGGCATAGGCAGCGCCTGATGAAACTGAAACCTTGCTAAGTCCCCATTCATCCGTTTTTTTGGTAAAGCTGCTGTTTCCGTTGTTCCGGAAAATGTAATTGGGAATTTTTATGGAAGGCATTTTTTCGATCAGATCCCGGATGATATCCTTTGTATTGCCGCCGCCTCTTGCATGCATCTGCTGATTGATCCGATACCTCATGAAATCCATATTGGTATTGTCTTTCGCATAACCATTACTGATAAAAAGATCCTTCTGGCCGTCGTTATCAAAGTCCGCAAAAAGAGCAGACCAGCTCCAGTCAGTATTTGAGACGCCTGCAAGCTGAGCCATTTCGCTGAACGTGCCATCTCCATTATTCCGGTGGAGCATATTTCGGCTATATTGTGGATATACCCCCTGATTGAATAACATTTGGAACTTGTCAAAATTCTCTGCTCCCGTATGCATTTTCTGCGACCAGTTGTCTTCTGGTAACATGTCCAGGGTCAGCAGGTCAATTTTTCCATCATTGTTGAAATCCGCGGCATCACAACCCATGGAATAAAGGGAAACCTGGTCCATGCAATCACGCAGTTTCTCTGTAAAAGTTC
>PLEB01000331.1 GCA_003136915.1 Chitinophagaceae bacterium | reverse complement strand
CGGATTAGCCTGGTAGACACCCAGCAGGAAGATCATTTCTGTTTGGAAGGCCTTCCTAATTGTGTAGATTATTGGCTCCAATTCTTCAGAAAAGGGGGTGAAAACCTTATTAAATGACTCAATACTGCCAGAAAAGGATAGATTTTCCATTTTCCATGGGGTTTAAGTAAATGATGAACTTAAATTACCCAGTTCGTAGTATTGCTTCAGAATTTCTAAAGGAAGAACTTCACACATAAAAACCTGCGGTGAAAAGCGCCTTTCCTCCAGGTAAGATGTAAAAAATTGGTAGAATAGCTGAAGATTAGTATATTTATCTCAATTATTTAGCTAAGATAACAAAACAATTGGGGTTTTCCAAATAATTTTGATAAATATTTTAGCAATTTTGTTTCATGAGTGTATTTGCAAGAAATCTCCGCTTTTTAAGGAAGCAGCGCGGTCTGAACCAGGACGAGATTTCCCTGCTTTTTAAAAAGCGTGCGAATACGGTAGGAAATTGGGAGAACTCAAAAAGTGAACCCAGTATTGGTGAATTGGTTAAGCTCGCAGATTATTTTAAGGTTGGCTTACAAGAGCTTTTGCATACCGATCTTCAGAAGCAGACCTTGAATGCAATCGATGCTGCTTCCAGTAATACAGCAGTGACGAGCCAGCCGGTAAAGTCTTATTCAATGAATGATTCGTCTTCGAGCCTGGCGCAGGACGGTAATAGTAATTCATTCTGGTTAATCCTGCGCGAACTCGGATCAATTAATGAAAAACTGGATTCGATGAAGTCATTATTAGAGTCCGGCGCGCGCAAACCTGTGTCTGATAAGAGTAACCATTAATCTTCCTTCCCAATCTTGGAAAAATCTTCCAACCGGTGGAAGAAAAAGCGATTTTTATTTTTCTGATGCCAGCCCTTCCCTGGAATTTATTTTCCTTCTAAGTAGCTCATATTGAGCACTATATACCGAATAATTGGGCAGCTTCCTATCCATTTTATTCTTTGGTACCAACCTTGAAATATCTAGGTAGCTCTTTACATACGGAAGCAAAAATTTGAAATTCCATTCGTCGAAAAAATTATGGATTGCATATTTTAATTGCAATATTTGAATCCGATAACGTACCCATCCCCCCTGTAGACCTAATGCAATAACAGGCAGATGACATCGTTATTGCTGCTAAGAGTATCCATTTAATATTGCGCCTGGAACAAGTCCCTTAAAAATTACATGTTTGCTCCCGTGTGTGGTACCGACGAAAAACCCAACCTGAAGAAACTACAGGTTGAATTTGAATCGAACCATTTGAAAACTAATTAAACCCTGCGTCATGAAAACGTTGTCTAAACTTGTGTCAACCAGCAGTGTATCACTCCTGGTCATTACTTCACCGGTACTTATTTCAAGCAGTCACAAAAAAGCAGACCTGTACACTAGTACATCTGCAATTGCGGCTACTTATCGTATTCCGGTTCTTACTAATACTACCATTAAAAATATTTCTTACAATGCACCTGCAATATCGACGGTGCTTGCTGAGAAAACAGTTACTGCTGTTTCGGCCAAAAAGCTGGACTATTCAGTTTCTGCCGCTGCAAAAAAAGCATTTGAAGTGAAAATGGTGATCGAACAGGCCATAACCCTGTATGATTCCATGAAGCTTGGTGAATCCGGTTTGAATCAGAAAGCTTTTGAATATGCCTGGAGAGGATACCACAACCTCATGAAGAAGGGGCAAATTAAGAAATCATCTGTTTTATCAATTTGTGATTTTACCCAGTCTTCCCGCAACAAGAGATTATATGTGATTGATGTTACGAACAAGAAATTATTATTCAACACCTATGTTTCCCACGGTATGAATTCCGGAGTAGAGTATGCTACTTCTTTTTCCAACAGGGCGAATTCATTCAAAAGCAGTTTAGGTTTTTTCCTTACTTCTAAAACTTATTTTGGTCGCAATGGTCTTTCATTGAAGGTGAAGGGTCTGGAAAAAGGATATAATGACCTGGCTGCCAGGAGACATATTGTATTGCATGGTTCTGACTATATAACGCCTGACTATTTAAAGGACAATGGTGAAATGGGAAGAAGTCTGGGTTGTGCAGCAATGCCAAATGCAGTTAGTCCGAAAATCATTAAGACGATAAAAAACGGAAGTTGTTTGTTTATTTATAGTCCGAGTGTAAAATACCTTAATGCAAGTTCTGTAATCAATGGATAAAGCACAATAAAAGCAAAGTAAAAGGGGTCAGATTTCTGTCCCCTTTTGTCGATTAAGTGACTCTGTTGATTGCAGCTGTTAAGCGTGAGAATCCAAACCCTTTGAATATGTACCGCCGAATCCTAATTTTCTGTGCCGTAACCATCCTAACGACTGCTGCTAAATCCCAGTCTCTCGATTCTTCTGTCAACATTTACAGCAGTAAATACGAGCAGGAAAAAATTCACATTCACTTCGATAAGGATGCGTATCTGCCTGGCGAGACGGTTTGGATGAAGGCCTACCTGCTTTCCGGTTCCAAACCTTCTAACATAAGCAAAAATATTTATTTCGACTGGACGGATGCCCGCGGACGCCTGCTCCTCCACAGTGTTTCTCCTGTGATAGAAGGAACGGCAAGCAGCTCCTTTGTGATGCCCGTCTATGCAGAAAATGCTGTTGTGCACGTGAAAGCCTATACGCAATGGATGCTCAATTTTGATAATGCCTTCCTTTATAATAAAGACATTCCTGTTCTGACCGCATCGAATGAGTTTAACGCGAATCCCGAAAAATGCAAGGCGGAGATCAATTTCTTTGCCGAAGGCGGAGACCAGATAAATGGCGTGCAGTCCGTCGTGGCTTTTGAAGCATTGGACCAGCATGGCAAACCGGTAACGATAAGCGGTGTAATAAAGAACAACAATAATGTTACTCAGGATTCCATTCGCACCAGCTACGCCGGGATGGGTTCTTTTTCCCTAAAGCCGGTTAGCGGAGAACATTACCATGCATTTTGGAAGGCCTCAGATGGCGAATTGCATGTTACAGCATTGCCAGAGGCCAAGCCTAATGGCGTTGTGTTGCATATGATTTCATATAAGAATGACCAGATCCAGTTTTCAGTAGAAAGATCCGTTGATGCTGTCAGTCTGAACAGGCTTACAGTTTTAGGTGTGATCGATCAAAAAATTGTTTATCGGAGCAATCTGAACCTGGTGAATAATATGGCAGACGCTTTTATAGCCACAGCTTCTTTTCCCTGCGGCATCATGCAACTGACGGTTTTGGACGCGGATATGTCAGCACGGGCAGAACGGGTTATTTATATAAATAACCGGAAAGCCTATGGGAAAACGGAAATGAAACGGGAACAGGTGAACCTGAACAAAAGGGCAAGAAATGAAATCTCAATAGAAATTCCGGACAGCCTCAACACCAATCTTTCCGTTTCGATAACTGATGGCGGATTGGGACTGGACAGTAGCAGCAATATTTATTCTGACCTGCTGCTCAGTGGGGATCTTAAGGGCAATATTAACGATGCGGCTTCTTTTCTGCTGAATTCAGATAATGCTAACGATCATTTGAACCTGTTGCTGTTAACACACGGGTGGAGAAGATTCAATTGGGAGAATGTGGTTGAAGGAAAATTCCCTGCACTGAAATACTCCCATGATGCAGATTTTTTAGCCTTAAAGGGAGAAATCAATAATCCGTCAGCGAGCCTGGATGCAAACGATTCCATCGCCCTGCTGATGATTTCGAAGGATCGGAAAAAACATATCGTTAATCTGCCTGTCAATCCGCAGGGAAGCTTTAATCAACACGATTTATTCTTCTACGATTCTGTTCAGGTGGTTTATAAATTCAATCATGCTTCCAAGTTAAATAGTAGCACAGAAATCAGCTTGTATTCAAGTCTTTTACCTGCCTTATCACCGGCTGTTGCCAGGGATCCGGCTTATGCATGGATCAAGGTTCCGGATGTAATTCTGGAAAAGGAACTCAATGGAAATATTGTAGAAACGAATAATTACGCTACCCCTTCCAAGGATATGAGTTATTCCGTTACACCCAGGCAGGATGGAGTGCGGGGAAACTCGGAAACAGCGGCCCATTATCTGTCTACCATGTTTGCGGATCTGCGCTTTGCCGCCTCGTTAAAAGATCCCGGAGCAGGCACAGGCGATGGAAGATTTGCTTCTTACACGATTAACGGACCTTCTGCCCTGCGGAATAACGTGAATATTTCGCTTGACGGATCGCCGGTCGCCATGGATGACCTAAAGTCCGTTAGCATGAAAGAGGTATTGTTCCTGAAGTTTGTTGCGAAAACAAATCAGCGGGGCTTGCCAACACTGGCCATCAGCAGCCGGCAGGCGCTGGAACAAGGCAGAATCATCGAAAATAAAACCGGCCTGGCTGTAGTTACAGGCTATACAGCAGCGAGGGAATTTTACGCTCCCCATT
>PLEB01000085.1 GCA_003136915.1 Chitinophagaceae bacterium | reverse complement strand
TCTTTTTCATTTTTTTTTCTTTATAGGTTAGAAGGTCAGGTTTAAATTGAAGCCATAACTACGCGTTGTAGGAGTTTGTAAACCTGAAGAATAAGAGACCCCAAGCGGAGGACCCTGAGTACCTGTACTGGTTTGGTTATATACCCCCTGAGTATATTGGTCAACGTCCACGTCTTTATAACGATTTGGGAAAAAGTATAATAAATTGCGACCTACCAGTGAAACACTTGCCTTTTGAATAAAAGATTTTTTTCCAAATAAATTTTGTGGCAAATTATAAGTAATAGCAACCTCTCTTAGTTTAGCGTAAGTCTTTTTAATAATATCCAAATCAGGAATGGAAGCTTCCCTGGTAACAAAAGGTTGCACCTGGCTTTTGGTGGTATTTGTTGTTTCTGTCAAATCCTTAGCATTAATGATTTGTCCTGTAATCGGATCCAACTGTATACCGTTGGGCCCGGTTAAATTGACTCCCGGCCCTGTATACGCAGCGACATTTGCTTCATCAGATGGTCGTGCTACCCCTAAAGCCCCGGTAGCACTCTCAATATGACGACCGCCCTGAAGTGTTTTCTTTCTGACGTAATCTTCCAAAACTCCTCCTACCATACCATCAAACTGGAAACGGAAAGAAAATGTTTTATAGCTAACCGTGTTAACAATGCCCCATTGCCAGTCGGGATCCGCATGCCCGTAGATTTTCTTCGCTGAAGAGCCGAGATCAGAAATTCTGGTGTATACGCCAGAAACGGGATCGATTACCAATTTGCCGTCCGGTGCTCTTACAAAGGCATCACCATACACCAGATCAATTCGCGCTCCGCTCTTTTCATAATTATCAGGATTTGATGTATAGTTAACCCACTTTCTGACATATGTCGCCCAATTAACAGCCACATCCCAGCTAAATCCATTCGGATTTGAAACCGGACGGGCAATCATGGTTGCTTCCCAGCCGTCATTTGTATATACGTCACCATTAGTCAAAAAGGAGGAATAGCCGGAAGAAGAAGAAGTGCCCTGATTAATAATCCCATCATTTTTATAGTGATAATGGGTGATATCGAATCCTAATCTGTTATCGAAGAATCGAATATCTGCACCGAATTCCGTTGCCTTCCGTTCAGCGGTGTGAATGCTGGGACTGACCGTTTGATCAGTATAACGGGCACTAATTTGTCCATTATAAGTTGGCGACAAAGTATATGTTTGTGAAAACGGATAGCTGGGGCCATCATAAGGCGAATCCCAATAGTATCCATATCCGCCGGCAGGAGTAGAGCTTACATTCGGAGAAAAGAAGGCTTCTGTGCCCCCGCTTTTGCTATCAGCATAGGACCCACGTAATTTAAAGAAAGAAATCACTTTAGGTAAAGGAACATACTCCGATAGAACAGATGCCAGATTAAATGAAGGATAATAATAACTATTCGCGTTAGCAGGTAGTGTAGAGGACTTGTCCACGCGACCCGTAATATTTGCGGTCACATAAGATTTATATCCAAGATCAACGGAGTAATAAGCACTTAACACCAACATACTGGAATTAAAGCTGCTGGCTGACAAAGGATTTAAAGAGTTGGAAAAGGAATAAACACCAGGCGTATTGAGATAGTTGGTGGAAGTAAAATCTGAATTAAAACTTAAGTTTCTTGCAGTTGCGCCACCTACTGCAGCAACATCCAAAAATCCGAATATTTCATTTTGATGAAATCTGGCCTGGAAATCTTCGTTTGATTCAAAGAGCGATCTGCGGTCTTCTCTATAATCACCCTGACGAAGTTCTCTTCCATAAGCATCTGCAGAATATGGCAGTTTTTCAGAATTAAGCATGTCGTATGTAGTGAGTCCTGGTCTGAACTGAAAATCAATCTTTTCATTCAATTTGTAATTCAATGACATGTATCCATATACGTTATTTTGATAATGGCTTCTTAACCATTGATAGGACATGAAATATGGATTATTATATCTGTAATATTCAGCAAACTTCTGCTGGATGCCCGCCTTCCCCGGCTGCCAGTAATCTTTCATATCTGCAATATTCCAATCGGCGCCGGCCCAAACGACAATATTGTAGATAATACTGTTCGGACCATAATTCACATCTGGTACATTCGGAGTTGACTGTCTGCTGTAATTGAAATAACTGGTCAGGCTCAGTTTAGGAGTAAATCGCTCAACGATGCTTCCGGTAAAGTTTCCGTTATTCAACTCAGTGTTAGGTACAATTCCCCGTTGGTAGGTATTGCCAATGGAGAACCGCATATCCGTTTTTTCAGTACTTGAACTTATTGAAATACTGTTTGAAGAAAGGATTCCGGCCTGTATGAATCTTTTAAGATTGTCCTTGCCCCTGGCTATCCAGGGAGTGGGTTGGACGTGACCTGTGTAAGTACTGGCGTCAGCAAAAGTGGTTGTATAATTTTTGGTCGGATCATAAGCCCCGTCGTATTGCGGTAATAACTGACCCCTGAATTGCGGTCCCCATACATCATAATCGTAATCGTTAATCCCAACCCCTACAGCTCCGTTTCC
>PLEB01000139.1:5021-8578 GCA_003136915.1 Chitinophagaceae bacterium | reverse complement strand
CAAGAAAAATCCATGCCTGCCAGTAATCAAGGGTCCATGCAGGAAGAAAGATCATCAGCGACACGATGATAATAAGGCGAAACAGACCGCTAAATGCTTTTTTGTTGAGATCGTTCATCTGACTGATAAAAGTACTCCCTATTCCGAAGGTTACACAAAATATTCCTGCAAATATTACCCTATATTTGACCTATTCATCAGGTATCTTGGCGAATGAAATTTTCTAATCAGCTGGGGGCTGTCCTCACATTATCCAGGTACAGTTTGCTGGCTACATTGCGCAGTCCTACTTCAGTCGTTTTTTCACTACTTTTCCCAATCGTTTTTATTGTCGTGTTAGGGTAGATGGTCGGAGATAAAACGCCCATGCCCAGGCTCGGTGTGGGTGTGGAATGTGACACCGCGAATTTAGTATTCAGGGCAATTGAAGAAATTCCATCCGTTNNGATAGCGGACTATCAATCCCACACTATAGCATAAACCTGGAATCTGCAGGCGCATCACCTGCAACGCTTTCCTTGCTTAATACTATTTTGAAGGAAGCCATTCAAAGGATCAATGAAAAGATTTTCCCTCATAATAATACCATTGCATCCCTCAACATCATCCGGACCCGCGGACGTGTATACAAGCAGATCGATTTTATCCTGCCCGGGCAATTGGGTTTCTCATTACTCATGGCTGGCGTTTTCGGATCTTCTTTCCTTTTGTTCAGCCTCAGGCAAAGCCTGGTTTTGAAACGCCTCAGGGTAACGCCGGCAAATAAAAGCACGATTATATTCGGAGAGATGCTGAGCCGGCTTTTCTTTCATGTGATCGCTTTCATCATCATGGTTGCACTCGGCTATTATGCATTCGGATTCACGCTCGTAAATGGGTTGTACACTTTCCTGGAAATGTTGATTTTCTCCCTTTTCGGTCTCGGCATTTTTATGGGAACAGGTTTCATCATCAGCGGAGTATTGCAAAATGAAAGTTCTATTTCTCCAGTTGCCAATACGATTACATTGCCGCAGATCCTGCTTTGCGGATTGTTTTTCCCGATTGAAAGTTACCCACACTGGCTCCAGGGGTTTTGCAATCTCCTGCCGCTGACTTTCTTTGTGGAAGGGCTGCGTAAAATTGCCTTTGAAGGCACGCATATTTGGGAGATGCCGAAACAATTGCTCGGGCTCCTGTGCTGGACGATCTTCATCGGATTCTGGTCCGTCAGATCCTTTAAGTGGAAGTAATAACTATTTACGGCGCTATCCAGATTTTCGTGCTTATCAGGTCGCTGTTATGTGTTTCTGCGAGCCAGTTTGCATTATTAAAAGTTGGCTCGGAATTCGGGTATTGGTACCTGTTATAGTTACCATAGGTTTGCGTATATCCGGCAGCATTGTTTTGATCCATCGGTGTCAGGCCACCTGTTCTTTTTAAAAGGGTCCATGCGTCCCAGGGTTGCCGGATCATGTCAATCCATTCCTGAGCATAAATTTGCGCGGTAGCATGCGTTACATCGGATGGATCCAGCAAATTGATTGGATTATCCTCAACAGCACTGATCATTGCACCGGAAGGCAGTGCGGCCGGTTTGTTAACCACCCAAACAGGTGAATTTATGGCTGCCTGCGTCCAGAAATTCATCGAAGCCTCAATGCCGGCATTATATTCCGTCTTTGCAGCAGCCAGATCTGCTGTACCTGCAATTCCCCGCGCATCAATCTCTGCTTTTAGAAAATGAACCTCTGCAGCTGTAATAAATAGCTCGGGTATGGTCTGGTCCCTGCTCCAGTAATAATTAAAATTTGCGTACAAATCGACTGTGCTGCCGGTGCCGTTCTTATTTGCCCAGTCAGCGTCTCTCAAGGTATTGTAAGGATCCCCTCCTTCCGGCGGGGTGGAAGAAGTCGGGTTTTGTGGAAACGGGTTCCAGTCACCTGCATTATTGGGTTCAAAAAAGATGAGACAACGTGGATCAAATATGCCGCTGCCATCAGGATTATTGGTGGTTGACATCATTTGCCACATTGTAGTGCCCATGCGCAGCCTGCATTCCGTTCCAAATGTGTATTGTCTTGCACTGAGATCCATATTCGGAATATTGGCAGGATAAAGACCGATATTGTCAATTGTGTAATCTGATAACAGCGGCTTGGTCAATGCATCCGTGATTTGCGGAGTAGCATCTGCGGGGTCCTTGCCGTATATATTCAGTGCCAGGCGCAGCCGCAATGAATTGGCAAACTTTATCCATCCGGAAATATCATTCTCCAAAACATAATCACTGCTCCCGAATGAATATTGATTGGGATCACTGGCATTGAAACCGTTTACAGCGTCTTCAAGGTCTTTGAGACAGGAAACATATATGCTTTGCTGGGAATCGTAGGGCGGTTTCAGAACCGTAGGGTTCGATGGCGAATAGTCAACCGCATTCCCCGCTTTTGAATAAGGCATATCACCATAAAAATCCGTCACTTTAATGGCCTGATACGCCCTCAATACCTTCATCATTAACTTCACATTATTATATATAGTTGAGTCCGGGCTTGCTGCCACGATACCCATGAAGGCATTATAGTTAGAAAGGTTAAGATAAAAACTGCTCCATATACCGGTTGATGCATAAGGAAAATCAGGGTGCGCATACACCATCCCCTGTTGTGTAATCGGATACAGCCATCCATTATCGTCATTCTGATCTCCGCCGGAAAGCGCCAGGTTACTTACGAAGGCCACATAGATCTGAGGGAGCGTTGCCACCGTAGAACCAGTCCAGGGTTTATTAATCGTTTGGAAATTCTTTGAGCAGGATCCAATCCCCGCCGCCATCACGATCAGCAAAGCCAGCGGCAATCTGCTTTTTTTATAATTAGTCATACGAATTTTTTTGTTGGTGTTAATAATATTTACTTCCATTAAAATCCCGCTTTTACTGAGAACCCAAATGAACGCACGCTTGGCAATGCGCCGAACTGGATACCCTGCACATTGGTTGTTCCGCTTAAGCTTTCGGGATTGATGTGATCAGGTAATGTTGTAAATAAATAAAACAGATCTCGTCCAATGATGGAAACAGACAAACTCTGGAATATCCCGGTTTTACTCACCAGGCTGTTCGGCAGCCGGTAGGTCAGATTTAATTCGCGCAGTTTCCCCCAGCTGTTTGTAAATATGCTGTTGGTGCGGACGATAGGAACATTATCCCAGGATTGATAGTTTCCCGCATACTTCCACCAGGAATTCACTACCGCCGTATTTGGTTTACCATCAGGTGTAACACCCTGTAATATCACGCCGACATTACCTGTAGTGCCATCCGGGAAAGTATAAGGTAAACCATGACCATCCCTTTCCTTGACCGTCTCAGGAGCTTCTCCCTGTCCCATAATGGTCGCGTAGTCGCCGGACCATATCTGGCCTCCGATCTTAAAATCAGTTAAGACATAAAAACTGAAACTCTTGTACGAAACGGTATTGCCGATACCGCCTGTTAGTTTAGGCGTTGCATCGCCAAGTTTTACGAAACCGGGTGTGGTTGCGTATTGCGCACCGATAACGGCTCCATTTCC
>PLEB01000139.1:0-4956 GCA_003136915.1 Chitinophagaceae bacterium | reverse complement strand
TCTTTGAACTGACAATTTTGGCGTTGACAATAAACTCTATCCCTCTGTTTCTTAAAGCTCCCGTATTGATCGTGAGCTGATCAGCTCCGGAAGAAGTGGCAACAGGTACCGGGAGTATCTGGTCGTAAGAATAAATATCATAATAAGTAAAATTAAAATTCACACGGTTATTCAGGAAGCTGAGGTCAGTTCCAATTTCAAATGACCGGGACTGCTGCGGTTGGATCGACAAAGAAGGCAAGGTGCTTGGAACCGAAAGACCAGTGGTAAAGCCCCCATGCGTAACCGGACTGTATGTAAAAACCGTTTGATAGGGTACATAGCCGTTGGCACTGGAAGCCGCTGCCAGCCTAAGTTTACCGTAACTCAGCCAGCTGCTTGCACTTTGCATCTTGAGGGCATCGGTAAATACCCAACTCAGACTTGCCGATGGATAGAAAAAGGATAATTTGGAAGCAGGCAAGGTGGAGGACCAGTCATTTCTTCCGCTCACCTCCAGAAAAAGATATTTTTTATAGGACAGGTTTAATAATCCGTACACGGAGTTTAGTTCACTCTCAAACCTGTTTTCTGTCGGCATAGGAAAGGGGTTCGTGCCCGCATAGTTTGTTATATTATAAGTAAACGGATAGTTGAATGGGCCTGGATTCCTATTGGCTAAATCATACAACTTATAATGATAGTTACTTGCTCCGACAGCAAAGCTTGCATCAAAGTCCTTAAACAAATCATCTTTGTGAGCGGTAAGCATTCCGTCAAAATTCTGAATAGATACCGTGGCAAGATCGTTTGAGTATAATCCGTCGACGCCTGCCGGATCGTATGGTTTGGCCCTGGTTTCGAACTGGTTGGTCAAATAATCTTCACCCACATGTCCTGTTGCGTTCAGCCACGGGAGGATGTCCCCTGATAATTTAATGGATCCCAGTAACTGGTTTTGAGTAAAAATGGTTTGGTTGTCAAGCGTGTTCCACCAGTAGTTTCCAACGCTTGAACTTGGATAAGGACTGTTACCGGATACCAGGTTTTTATTGAATGAACCATCCGGATTAAAAGTAAGGCTCCTTTCCAGGGGTTTATAATCCGCAGGTAAATGATAGGTAGTAATATATCCTACGCCGCTGTTCGAAAGCACCGAGTTATTTGTACCATTCTCTGAGAAAATATCAGGCGCATTTAAGCGGTTTAAATTAGTATAACTGGCAGTAACTTCCGCTTTGACCTTTTTACTGATGTTGATGGATGAACCGACATTGAAAACATTCTGGGTGTAATTACTATTATAGGTAATGGCGTCATTAGCTGTTCTGGTATAGGAGGCCCGAACGGTTCCAATATCACCCCCGCCCGAAAAAGATATATTGTGTGTGGTGGTGCTTCCGTTTTTATAAAAACTTTTGAAAATATTCGGATTCGCCGTATAGGGTCTTGTGGTACCATCCCACCATACCAGAGGCTGCCCTGCCATCTTAGGGCCCCATGACGCACCGTCTCCCGGGAAACCGATTACATTGTAAAAAGGTATGGTAGTACCAGGTAAATCCTGGTGTGCCCCATATTGATCGCCTTCTGTAAATTCCCTGTTGTTACCACTCGCATCCTGATTGAACGCGGGCGTTGCAGAATACAAAGTTTCCGTCATACCGCTTCCGTATTCGTGCTGAAGCTGCATATACCTGTACGGCATGTTCCAGCGATCTGAAAAATTATAATTAATACCAAGGCCATTCTGCTTAGTGCCTTTTTTTGTGGTAATCAATATTACCCCATTCGCTCCCCGGGCCCCATATAAAGCTGCCGCTGTGGGTCCCTTTAATACATTTATACTTTCAACATCATCTGCGTTAATCGTATTCAGAAATGAACCATAATCAACACCCGGCTGGCTGACATCTCTCGATCCTCCTACATTGCCCGCATCGAGCAATCCGTTTGTGGAGAAACTCTGTCCTTGCGGCAAAATGGGTTCATTGTCTACCGTAACACCGTCTACAACAATCAGCGGCTGGTTATTACCAAATAAGCTGTTGTTACCGCGAATGACGATGCGGGTTGAACTTCCTTCCACCCCATTCGGTACAGTGATATTCAGACCCGCTGCCTTTCCGATTAAACCGTTGGCAATATTGGGAGGGTCGGCTTTGATCACATCTGAACCATCTACTTTCTGAACGGAATAACCCAGGGATCTCGCTTCCCTTTTTATACCCAGCGCAGTAACCACTACTTCTCCCATTGCATTATCAGATTTTCTCAATGAAATATGAATATTGGATGAAGCGCCGACAGTTACCCTTAAATCCAGATAACCGACAGATGAAAATACCAGCACTTCCCCGTCATTGGCCTGGATCTGAAAATGCCCTTTTTCATCGGTTACGGTTCCCCTCGAAGTTCCCTCGATGCTTATGCTTACTCCCGGAAGCGGCGCACCATCCGCGGAAACTACGGTTCCTTCCACAACCTTTAAAGGCTGCAAGCCCGGATTCGTATTTTTTAATGAGACCAGCGGATCTTCATTCTTCTTAAGAACAATTTGATTGCCGATAACTTCATAAGAAATGTCAAAAGGCCCCAGTATCCTGCTAAGCAGGTCGCCCAGCCTTTCGTTATTGGCAATAACGCTGATTTTCTTTTTGGAAGGCAGAATATTACTGTTGTAAGTAAATCCTACTCCGGCAGAAGATGCGATGGTCTTCAACACAGATTTCATTTCCCTGGCTGTCAGATTGAGCGACACTTTCTTATTTAATATTTCCTGGCCATTTACTTTCTTGGCAAATGTGTAACTGACGAAACTCAGTGTCAGGAGAATTTGAAGGAGTGTAACTTTCATAATGAACAGGACAGCATGTTTTGGATTTCTGGTTTTGTTCATAACTTTAATCAGTTTTGTCATTGAATATAATAGGTGGCAAAATATTATTTACAGCCATTGCCGTCAATAAATACCTGATTATCTGCAATTTTATAGTTCGCGTTGATGGCCTCACAGATAATTTTGAGTTTTTCTTCAAATGCTTCGTCCGTCAGCGAAGTAGTGACATTGCACTTCGAAAAAACCTGCTGATCGAAATTTATCCGGATGCCATAGCCTTCTTCCAGTGTCGCAAATATTTTTGAAACGGGCGTTTCATCAAACTTAAAATTGATAGGGTTCGCCTCAGGCGTTTCATTTAGACGCGTTCGTCCGCTGTCAAGATCCGATTTAACGATCCGGTTGGATTGTGGGGTATAAGTAATGAGCTGGTTGGGTGTAAGTATAAATTCTGCTTTATTCCTGTTACTATTTTTGGAAACGGAAACTTTTCCCGTTTTTACCAATACAGTTATATTTCCATTCTTTCTATTGTTGCTGACATTGAAGCTTGTTCCCAATACTTTCAGCACGATATCTTTGGTATACACATAAAAAGGCCGGTTTGCATCTTTGGCAACATCAAAAAATGCGTCCCCATTCAAATTAACCGATCTCTTATCCTGCTGAAGGAAAACAGTGTATTCAATCGAGGAGCCTGGTCGCATGGTGACTTTAGTTCCGTCAACCAGGTAGGCAATCTGGTTTTGATTCGTACTATTGAGTCTTTTCAGAATATTGTTTTTGAGGATTGCCGCTATTTTAGGGCTGGTTTCCTTCCTCCCATTCACTTGAATCTTTGTCCGGTAAAAAACAGCCGATCCAAGGATCAGCCCCCCCGCAATGGAAGCAGCTATCCAATAATTTGCCCGGTTCCTGAGCCTGCTTACCGGAGCGATTTCCGCTACCGGTCCGATTTGAGAATTGATTTTCGCCCAGATGCTTTCTGAGAGTGGTTCTGCATTTGCGGATTTCTGAGCTTCCTGTAAATGAATTGCAAATTCCCTTGCATGTAGCAGGTTATCCAGCTGGTCAGGATGTTCCTCCGTCCATTTCCTCCAATAGGCATTGCTTTCTTCATCCGGACGGATCACCCAGTTAATAAACTGATCATTTTCTAAAAATGGCAAAATATGGGCTTCAAAATTCTCCAAAATATTCAGTTAGGTTTGAAAAGAGGATGGGTGTTCCTTAAGTAAGTGTAAAGGATCGGCTTCTTATACTCGAAAATTCAGGAGCTTATTTGCCTTTCAGAAAAATAAGTACAATACAATACTGAGTGCAGACGCGAAAACGGCTGTTTTCAGGTTATTCTTGATACCGGAAAGTGCATTATAGATGAGGTTACTGACCGATTGATAGTTCATGTGCATGAGTTGGGCAATCTGGTCGTTGGAAAACCCCTGATAAAATCTAAGTTGTATCACTTCCTGTTGTCTTTTAGAAAGACTTTTGATTGCCTTTCTCAATATACGGACTTGTGAATCCTGTGTTTCCTTTTCTATAATTGCAGACTCAACGGGCATATCAAATCTGGCAAAGCCGGGCCGTGTAGAATTCGGTAAAAAGGAGTTTTGCTGCAGGCGTTTTTTCTCTGAACGGATAAGCTTGTAACGAAGGGACTTGAGCAGGTAGAACCTAACGGAGTCAACAGGAGCAAGATTCTTACGCGAATGCCACAATTCAACAAAGAGATCCTGGATGGCATCCTTTAATATTTCCTGATCGTGGCAGATTTTTGAGCCATAACAAATCAGATCCTCGCTATGCAATTGATAAAGGCTTGCAAAGGCTTTTTTGTCGCCATTTTTAAATTGAGACCAGATTTCACAATCATTGGTTTGTTCCCGTCTCATGTCAGTGCAGTCAGCGCATTTGGTAATCGGAGAAATCTAAATGTTAGTATTAAGTTAAACAAAATTAATGTAAATATGATTCTAAGAAAAAATGGCTGTCAATTCAGGTCCGGATGCGCCGGAAATTTGAATTTTTGATAACGAGTCGTTAAGGGCTGAACCCCGGGTTTTTAAGATGGCAACCCGGGTGGATATTCAATCGTAGAATAAGAAACAGGGTGCTTCAAAAAAATACGGCTATTG
>PLEB01000306.1 GCA_003136915.1 Chitinophagaceae bacterium | reverse complement strand
GGCGGCCATATTGAGTTTTTTAAATACCTGAAAGATCTTTTGAATGAAAGCGGTTGCGGTCATATCCGGGTATTCGGCGGTGGCGGCGGTACCATCCTTCCTTCGGAAATAAAAGAGCTCCAGGAGTATGGGATAAGTCGCATTTATTCTCCCGACGACGGCCGCGCTATGGGACTTGAAGGAATGATCGAAGATGTTATCCGGCAAACGCTGAACGCATTCGGCCAGGACGAAGCCGATTCAAACGCATTCTTGAAAACCGGAGCTGATTGGGGCGCAAATCCACCACTGGGAGAGTATAAGGACATTCGCCGCATTGCTCGCTCAATCAGCCTTGCAGAAAATGGATTTGCAGAAAATGGATCTTCGGTTTTATCCGCCAACGCTCATTCTCCCAAAATTATTTCAGCTCCGATAATCGGTATTACAGGTACCGGCGGTGCAGGAAAAAGCAGCATTACCGACGAAATCCTTCGCCGCTTCCTTCAGGGATTTTCAGATAAAACCATTGCCGTCATTTCCGTTGATCCTTCCAAAAAAAAATCCGGCGGCGCATTACTGGGAGACCGCATTCGAATGAACAGTATTCATTCACCACGCGCCTATATGCGCTCGCTGGCTACAAGGGAAGCGGACGTCGCGTTAAGTGCATACGTAGCCGAGTCCCTCGGCATTTGTCGAAGTGCCGGATTTGATCTGCTCATCCTCGAGTCGGCGGGTACGGGACAGAGTGATGCTTCCATACTGGATTATTGCGATCTGAGTATATACGTGATGACACCCGAATATGGCGCAGCCAGTCAGTTGGAGAAGATCAATATGCTCGACTATGCCGACCTGATCGCGATAAATAAATCGGATAAGCCGGGAGCGGCTGATGCGTTGATTGAAGTCCGCAAGCAATACAAACGCAATCATGCATTGTGGAATGCCAAAGATTCCGATTTACCGGTGCTTGCCACCACCGCATCTTTGTTTAACGATACCGGGATGCAGTTGATGTTTAATCAACTCCTTCAAAAGCTGGATGAAAAATGCGAAACGCATTTCTCCGCGGAAATTCATCCGTCAACGATGCAAACGCATACGGAAAAATCAATCATTCCCGCAGCGCGCATAAGATACCTGAGCGAGATCCACGAAGCCATCCGTGATTATAATGAACTGGTGAAGGAACAATCGCGGATCGCCACGAGTTTATACCAGTTACATGGTGTATTGGCTGAAGCCGGGTCTCTGCCGGATGATACGGAAAGCCTCCAGGCCTTTCTGCGCCAGAGGATTTCATATTATGAGGCGCAGCTTACACCTGTAAGCAGAAAGCTTATCCGGAACTGGCCCGCGAAAATAAAATCTTATCAGCAGGACCACTACGAGTATAGAGTACGGAATCAACAGATCCGGCAATCGCTGTTTACAACTACCCTGTCCGGAACCCGGATTCCAAAAGTGGTACTTCCGGCCTTTAAGGATTGGGGAGATATTCTTCGCTGGCAAGCGCAGGAAAATGTTCCGGGCTCTTTTCCCTTTACCGCGGGCGTTTTTCCATTGAGACGCGAAACGGAAGATCCCACCCGCATGTTTGCCGGCGAAGGCGGACCGGAAAGGACCAACAAAAGATTCCATTACTTGTCGGCCGGGCAATCCTTTAAGCGCCTGAGCACCGCGTTCGATTCCGTTACGCTCTATGGTGAGGACCCCGACCGGCGGCCGGATATTTATGGGAAGGTAGGAAACAGCGGAGTGAGCATCTGCACGGTGGATGATGCAAAAAAATTATATAGTGGTTTTGATCTCTGCGATCCGGGGACTTCGGTAAGCATGACCATCAATGGTCCTGCCCCGATGATACTTGCATTTTTCCTGCATGCCGCCATCGATCAGGAATGTGAGAAATATATTTCGGAAAAAGGAATCTGGGATGAAGTCAACCGCAAGATCCAAAAGAAATTTTCAGATGTTGAACGGCCAAAGTATATGGATTCAGGATCGGAGAAACTGCCGGTAGGAAATGAGGGCCTTGGCTTAAGATTATTAGGTGTATCAGGTGATGAGGTGTTGTCTGCAGATGTTTATGACTCGCTGAAAGCAAAAGCGCTTTCCCTGGTTCGCGGAACCGTGCAGGCGGATATTCTGAAAGAAGACCAGGCACAGAATACGTGCATCTTCTCCACGGAATTCGCCCTGAAGCTGATGGGCGATGTGCAAGCTTATTTTCATGCAAATCGGGTGAGCAATTTTTACAGCGTATCCATCAGTGGTTATCATATTGCAGAAGCCGGAGCAAACCCAATTACACAGCTGGCATTCACGCTGGCCAACGGATTTACTTATGTGGAATATTATTTAAGCAGGGGAATGGCTATTGACGAATTTGCTCCGAACCTGTCATTCTTTTTCAGCAATGGTATGGACGCGGAATACAGTGTGATCGGTCGTGTTGCCAGACGCATCTGGGCAAAGGCCCTGAAGTATAAATACAAAGCGAACAAGCGCAGCCAGATGCTGAAGTATCATATTCAGACGAGCGGACGAAGTCTCCATGCACAGGAAATTGATTTCAATGATATCCGGACAACCCTGCAGGCATTATATGCCATTTATGACAATTGCAATTCCCTTCATACCAATGCATACGATGAGGCCATTACTACGCCAACAGAAGAAAGTGTGCGCAGGGCCATGGCTATTCAGCTCATCATCAACAGGGAGCTGGGAACGGTGAAAACAGAAAATTTTAATCAGGGGTCTTTTTTAATTGAAGAACTTACAAACCTGGTGGAAGAAGCAGTCATGACAGAATTTGACCGGCTGACTGAAAGAGGTGGCGTGATGGGTGCCATGGAACGCATGTATCAGCGCAATAAGATCCAGGAAGAAAGCCTTTGGTATGAAAGCCTGAAACACTCCGGGGAGCTGCCGATTGTTGGTGTAAATACATTTCTAAACAAATCCGGTTCCGCCACGGTTGTTCCTCATGAAATTATCAGAAGCACATTCCCCGAAAAGGACAGGCAGATAGAAAACCTGCAATATTTCTGCAAACGGAATTCAGCCAAAAGGGAATCAAGCCTCCAAACCCTAAAAAAAATTGCGCTGGAAAATGGAAATTTATTTGAAGGACTGATGGAAACAGTCAAGTATTGCAGCCTGGGACAAATTACGCATGCACTTTATGAGGTTGGGGGGCAATATAGAAGGAATATGTGAGAAGCTTTATGTTTCGTTGATGGTTGATGGTTGATGGTTGATGGATTTCTATTTCGAATCCGCACCTGAATTCCATCAACTATCAACCGTCAACCCGCCGGCTTCGCCGGCGCTATTCCCTGTTTGATAAATCACGTGTGCTCCGGATAAGACCGATACCAGCAAAGAAGAAAATCAATCCCAGTATTCCATACACGGTTATGGAGCGGATACTGTGGTTGGTTGCCGGATTTCCCTGCACAAATTGATAGGCCGCCAGGATGAGTCCTGCGATACCCAAAACAGTTAATATAACGCCGAATACTCTCTTTTCCATGGTTGGGTTTATGGGGAAAGGATCAAAGACTATGCCCAGGAGATGTGGATGGCGGTTGGGCTGGCATGTGTTATTAATGCTAACTGTATG
>PLEB01000273.1 GCA_003136915.1 Chitinophagaceae bacterium | reverse complement strand
CGTGGCATTTCCAGTATCGGCAATATCGGGTTGTTGAGCCTGGAAGGCAGCGGAATGATCGGGATCCCGGGATTTTCAAAGAGGCTATTCGAGGCTTTATCCGGGCAGCAGATCAACGTGATACTGATAACACAGGCATCTTCTGAACATTCTATTTGTGTGGGTGTGGACGGGGCGCATGCTTCGGTTGCCAAATCTGCTATCGATGAAGCATTTGCCGTCGAGATTCGTAACGGTGACGTTCAACCGCTGATCGTAGAGCAAGAGCTCGCCATCATTGCGCTGGTTGGTGACAATATGAAAAGTCATCCCGGCATCAGCGGTAAACTATTTGGCGTGCTGGGCAGGAATGGGATCAATGTGCGGGCCATTGCCCAGGGATCTTCAGAAAGGAATATCTCCGCGGTCATTTCAACGATAGATGTGAAAAAGGCAGTCAACGTGCTTCACGAAGAATTTTTCGAAGCGACCTATAAACAATTGAATCTGTTTATTACGGGTACCGGTAATGTGGGGAAAAGACTTATCCAGCAATTGAAGCAACAGCAGGATTTTCTTTTTGAACAGCTGAGGTTACAGGTACGCGTTGCCGGCGTGGCCAATAGCCGTCATATGCTTGTGAATGAAGAAGGAATAGATCTGACCCGCTGGCAGGAATTGCTTGATCAGGGAGCACCCATGAGCCTGGCTAATTTTGAAGAAACTATTCATTCCAAGAACCTCCGAAATTCTGTATTTATTGATATGACTGCAAATAAGGAAGTGGGAAGCAGTTATGAAAGACTCCTGGAGAAAAGTGTTGCCGTTGTGGCATGCAATAAAATTGCCTGTTCATCTCCGTATGCATATTATCGTAAACTGAAGGATCTCTCCAAAGAATTCAACGCGGCTTTTTATTTTGAAACAAATGTTGGCGCTGGCCTTCCTGTCATCGGCACACTGAATGACCTTTTAAGGAGCGGGGATAAGATACGCAAGATCGAAGCAGTGCTCAGTGGAACACTGAACTTCGTATTCAATCACTATAATGGCAAAACGCCATTTGGGAAAGTCGTTAAAGAAGCGCAGGATGAAGGCTATACCGAACCGGATCCCAGACTTGATCTCAGCGGAACAGATGTGATGCGAAAAATAATGATCCTTGCCCGGGAAGCAGGAAACGTAATGGAGATGGAAGATATCAGCAATGAGGTTTTTCTTCCTTCATCATGCATGGAAGGATCGGTACCCGATTTTTATAAGGCCATGGAAAAAGAAGAACAGCATTTTAAACATTTATATGATACAGCGGCAACGGAGGGGAAAAAACTGAAATTTGTAGCCAGCTACGAAAATGGTAAAGCTTCTGTGGGACTGCAGCATATTGATCCTGCGCATGACTTTTACCATTTATATGGAAAGGACAATATTGTATTGTTTTATACTGACCGCTATCCGGAACAGCCCCTCGTGATAAAAGGTGCAGGAGCGGGTGCGGAAGTGACTGCCTCCGGCGTGTTTGCCGATATCATCCGCGCTGCCAGCGCCTGATCCATAGCCAGATCATGAAAGAGATTACCATACATTCACCAGCCACTGTTGCCAACCTTGTTTGCGGATTTGATGTGCTGGGCCTCTGTCTTGAGGAGCCTTATGATATTATGAATCTTAGTTTGCTGGATAAGAGGCAGGTGATCATAAAAACTACGGGAGATTATCCTTTGCCTGCAGACCCTGCACTGAATACCGCAGGCGCACCATTGCTTGAAATGATCTCTGCGCTGGACATGGATGCCGGCTTCGAAGTAACCATCTCCAAACAGATCAAACCGGGAAGCGGTATTGGTTCCAGTGCGGCGAGCGCTGCAGGCGCGGTTGTTGGCGCAAACGAATTGCTTGGCAATGTTTTTTCCAAAGAAGACCTCGTACGGTTTGCGATGTTTGGTGAAAAAGTTGCCTCCGGCGTAAAGCACGCTGATAATATAGCACCCTGTATTTATGGTGGTATCACACTGATCCGTTCCATTTTCCCGCTTGATATTATTCAGATCCCGACGCCCTCATTATTCGTCACGGTTGTACATCCGCAAATTGAAATACGCACTTCGGATGCCCGTGAGATTTTGCGTAAGGAGGTTTTACTTAAAGATGCCATCCGGCAATGGGGAAATATTGCGGGGCTGGTAGCCGGATTGATGAAGAATGATTATGATCTCATAGGCCGCTCACTGGAAGACGTGATTATTGAGCCCATCCGGTCAATCCTGATCCCGGGTTTCCATGAGATAAAAAGGCAATGTAAAGAAGCGGGCGCGATTGGCGGAGGCATTTCAGGATCGGGCCCTTCTGTATTCATGCTCAGCAGCAATGAAGCCACCGCTATCTCTGTGGAACTGGTTATGAGATCCATTTACGACCGGATCGGGCTGCATTATCATACCTATGTCACCACGATCAACAAGACGGGGGTAAAATGCATTGTTTAATCTAATTCCAAACCTGAGGGCATGCTTTATTATAACTTAAATAAGCCATTAGAAAAAGCTGATTTCCGTACCGCGACCATACAGGGACTGGGTTCTGAAAAGGGATTGTTTTTTCCCGAGCGTATTCCCCTATTTTCAAAGGAATGGATTCAACATATCAGTGATTATTCCAATGAGGAAATTGCGTTTTCAGTGATCAGCCCTTATGTTGGAAATACAATACCGGAACACTTGCTGAAGAAAATAGTTGCCGAGACCATTGCTTTTGATATTCCACTGGTAACACTTTCGGAAAATATTTCTGTTCTGGAATTATTTCATGGGCCGACCCTGGCATTCAAAGATGTCGGTGCACTCTTCATGAGCCGTTGCCTGGGATATTTCATGAAGCAGGGTGCGCAACCTGTTACGGTGCTGGTTGCTACATCGGGAGATACCGGCGGAGCAGTTGCCAATGGATTCTTTCATGTGGAAGGTGTGCGCGTAGTGATCCTGTATCCTTCCGGAAAAGTGAGCCGTGTACAGGAATTGCAGCTAACCACACTGGGGGAAAATATTACCGCACTGGAAGTTGATGGAAGCTTTGATGATTGCCAGACACTTGTAAAACAGGCTTTTTCGGATAAGGAATTAAACCAGGAAATATTTTTAACCTCTGCCAATTCAATTAATGTCGCCCGCTGGTTGCCACAACAGATCTATTATTTTCTGGCCTGGAAGCAATGGAAAAACAAAACCAAACCGACTGTGATTTCCGTTCCCAGCGGGAATTTTGGAAATATTTGTGCGGGATTGCTGGCTTATCATTCCGGATTGCCGGTGACCCATTTTATTGCAGCCTGCAATGCAAACGCAGTTGTACCTGAGTTTCTGAAAACCGGTGTTTACAAGCCGGCAAAAGCAAAATCCACATTTTCAAATGCGATGGATGTAGGAGATCCGAGTAATTTCGTGCGCGTGCTGGAATTATTCGATCAAGAGGTAGAACCGCTGAAACAGGTCATGAGCAGCGAAAGCATTTCCGACACGGAAACAACCTCCACTATCCGGTCGATCTATGATAAGTATGGGTATTTACTCGATCCGCATGGCGCAGTCGGCTGCCTTGCGTTACAGCGCTATCTGGAAAAACATCCGGATTATTCCGGGATCTTTCTCGAAACCGCACATCCGGTAAAGTTTTACGAAGTGGTAGAAAAAGTGACGGGTAAAAAAGTTGCTTTACCGGATTCCGTAAAGGCATTGTTGAATAAGAAAAAAATTGCTGATAAAATTGAGGCTGACTACCAGGTTCTGAAACATTTTTTACTGAAGAAATAAACAGCTGCCGGAAATGGCTACCGTCAGCTTTTTTTCTATATTTATCTTTATTTGTAACCTGTAAATTAAAAAACATGAGGAAAAATAAGCGGATAATTTTACTTATCCTGTTACTTGCTTCCGGTTCTTTCCTGAATGCCCAGCGGGTAAAACTGATCGAAGGCGATCTGGGTTCGGTAAGAGCTGAAAAGACTTTTAACCTGGAATTTAGATACGATAGCCTGAGCGTTGGCAAATTCCACAATGAACAGGATTTTGTCAACAAAAAGATTGCAGAAAGAAACAAAAAGCATCCTGGGGATGGGGACGCATGGGCAAAAAGTTGGGTGGATCAGCGAAAGAGGCATTCGAACCCAGGTTTACTTCTGAATTTGAAAGTTCCTCCGGAAAGAAATCCTCCGCCAGTTCGAAATATACACTGGTATTCCATACCACTTTTATCGAGCCCGGCTTCAGCACCTCGGGCATACTTATTCATAAGAATCCGGAGCTTGCAGGCGAAATCTTTGTTGTGGAGACCGATAACAGGTCAAGAATTATTGCCAGGCTTTCTATGGAAAAAGTAATAGGGCAGGCCGGATCTCACTTTGAAACTGGTGAAAACCTGGACGGCGCATACGGGGAGGCGGGAATGTTAGTAGGAAGTTTTGTAAATAGAAATTAAAAAGTAAAAATTANNTTTTTACTTTTTAATTTCTAATTTCTCAATCGAACCTTAGGTCGAGTCCCAATCCGCGCAACTCATGAACCAGTACATTGAATGATTCAGGGATACCGGCCCTGGGAATGCTGTCCCCCTTCACGATCGCTTCATAGGTTTTAGCACGGCCGATGATATCATCAGACTTGAGGGTAAGCAGTTCCTGCAAGATATTGGAAGCGCCATAGGCTTCAAGGGCCCAAACTTCCATTTCACCGAAACGCTGACCTCCGAATTGTGCCTTACCACCCAGCGGTTGTTGTGTTATCAGGCTATAAGGTCCGATGCTCCTTGCATGCATCTTATCATCAACCATGTGGTGCAACTTGATAATGTAAATGATTCCTACGGTTGCCTTCTGATCAAACCGGTCACCGGTTTCGCCATCATAAAGAAAAGTGTGGCCGAATGTGGGCAGACCCGCTCTGTTTACATGGTCTGCAATTTCCTCAACCGTTGCACCATCGAAAATCGGCGTGGCAAATTTCAATCCGAGTTTTTCACCTGCCCATCCAAGCACCGTTTCATAGATCTGTCCGAGGTTCATACGGGAAGGTACGCCGAGCGGGTTAAGTACAATATCCACCGGCGTTCCGTCTTCCAGGAATGGCATATCTTCTGCCCGCACGATCTTGGCAACAATACCTTTGTTTCCATGTCGGCCGGCCATTTTATCACCCACTTTAAGTTTACGTTTAACCGCCAGATAAACTTTTGCGAGCTTCAATACGCCCGCAGGAAGTTCATCCCCGATAGAGACATTGAACTTTTCTCTTTTATATCTTCCCAACTCTTCGTTGTACTTGATATTATAGTTGTGTAATAAAACGTTGATGAGTTCATCGGTCTTGGCATCACCTGTCCATCCGAGCGGATTGATATTCAGATAATCAATGCCACCCAGGTTTTTCTGGGTAAACCTTGCGCCTTTGCCGATCTGTACTTCACCAAAATTGTTGTTGACTCCGGTAGAGGTATGTTCTTTCAATAAAACCTGAAGTTTGGATACCAGCACTTCCATCAGATCGATCTCATTCTTTTCATGCACTTTCTCGATCTTATCCAAAACTGCTTTTTCCCGCACCTTGGCGTTTTTATCTTTCTTGGCACGCTGGAATAATTTCTTACTTATGACCACCCCTTCCGTTCCGCTCGGAGCTTTCAGTGAAGCATCTTTTGCATCACCGGCTTTGTCTCCAAAAATGGCGCGGAGTAATTTTTCTTCAGGTGTTGGATCACTTTCACCCTTTGGCGTGATTTTACCGATCAGGATATCACCTTCTTTAATCTGCGCACCTACGCGGATAATCCCGTTTTCATCAAGATCCTTTGTGGCTTCTTCAGATACATTCGGGATATCAGGTGTCAGTTCTTCTTCGCCCAGTTTAGTATCTCTCACTTCGAGTTCGTATTCGGAAATATGAACTGAAGTAAACAGGTCTTCCCGAACAACTTTTTCACTGATCACTATAGCATCCTCGAAATTGTAACCTTTCCAAGGCATGAAAGCCACTTTCAGGTTACGGCCCAACGCCATTTCGCCGGCCTGGACAGCATATCCTTCAGTAAGGAAATCGCCTTCCTTTACCCGCTGTCCTTTTCTCACCGCGGGCTTCAGGTTGATACATGTTTCCTGGTTGGTTTTTATGAACTTGGTCAGTTTGTATATTTTGAGATCGTCCTCAAAGCTGACGAGTTTCTGTGTTTCATTTCTTTCGTAACGCACGTGGATCTCATTGGCATCTACAAATTCTACCAATCCTTCTCCTTCAGAATGGATCTGGATACGGGCATCGCGTGCGGCTTTAGCTTCGAGACCGGTTCCGACGATCGGCATTTCCGGACGGATAAGCGGCACGGCCTGGCGTTGCATGTTGGATCCCATCAATGCGCGATTGGCATCATCATGTTCGAGAAAGGGGATAAGAGAAGCGCTCAAACCAACAATCTGGTTAGGGGCAACGTCCATGTATTCCACTTCATTCCGGTCGAGGATTGGAAAGTCCCCCGTTTGACGGGAAACGATCTTGTCTTCTATGAAATGACCTTTATCATCCATGGGAATATTGGCCTGGGCAATCTTAGCAATGTCTTCTTCTTCGGCGCTTAGGTAAGTAAGCTTTTTCATATCCACCTTTCCTTCATTCACCTTACGGTAGGGGGTCTCAATGAATCCCATTTCATTGATTTTCGCATGAACACAAAGGGTGGAGATCAAACCGATATTCGGACCTTCCGGTGTTTCAATGGTACACAAACGGCCATAGTGGGAGTAATGAACGTCCCGTACTTCGAATCCTGCTCTTTCACGGCTCAGACCTCCGGGCCCCAGGGCAGAAATACGGCGTTTATGTGTGATCTCACTTAGGGGATTGGTCTGGTCAAGGAACTGGGATAACTGGGATGTTCCGAAGAAAGAATTGATCACGGAAGAAAGGGTTCTTGCGTTGATCAGGTCAACTGGTGTGAACACTTCATTATCGCGGACATTCATCCGTTCGCGGATTGTTCTTGCCATACGGGCAAGACCCACTCCAAACTGAGCATATAATTGTTCACCAACAGTGCGCACGCGACGGTTGCTCAGGTGATCAATATCGTCAATTTCAGCCTTGCCGTTGGTTAACCTGACGAGATACTTAATGATCTCGATCATGTCTCCCTTGGTTAGTGTTTTCTGTTCGAGCGGCAGATTCAGATTGAGTTTGCGGTTGATCTTATAACGTCCGACCTCGCCGAGGTCGTAGCGCTTGTCGCTGAAAAACAATTTGTCAATAATGCCGCGTGCGGTTTCATCATCCGGTGCATCTGCCCCGCGCAACTGGCGGTAGATATGCTGAACGGCTTCCAGTTCGCTGTTGGAAGTATCCTTATTGAGCGTATTGTATATGATGGCGTAATCGCCGCCTACGTCTTCTTTCTGAATGAACACGCTCTTCACATCCATTTCAATCACCATGTCAATCGCTTCTTCGTCGAGCACGGTATCGCGCTCCAGTACGATTTCATTCCTTTCAATGGAAACTACCTCGCCGGTGTCTTCATCCACAAAATCCTCCACCCAGGTTCTCAGCACACGTGCTGCCAGTTTTTTTCCAAGGTATTTATGCAGCGTTTTTTTGTCCACTTTCACTTCATCGGCCATACCGAAAAGGGCGAGTATGTCCTTATCGGTTTCGTATCCGATCGAACGAAGCAAAGTGGTTACAGGGAATTTCTTTTTCCTGTCGATATACGCAAACATGACGTTGTTGATGTCTGTTGCGAATTCCATCCAGGCTCCTTTAAACGGAATCACCCTTGCAGAATAGATCTTGGTTCCATTCGGATGAATGGACTGTCCGAAAAATACGCCAGGAGAACGGTGTAATTGAGAAACAACCACGCGCTCGGCACCGTTGATCACAAATGTTCCGCGGGGTGTCATGTAGGGGATATTTCCGAGGAATACATCTTGTACAATAGTTTGGAAATCCACATGCTCCTCATCATTACAACTTAGGCGCAGTTTGGCTTTCAACGGAACGGCGTAAGTAAGTCCGCGTTCCATACATTCTTCAATGGTATATCGTGGAGGATCAATAAAATAATCCAGGAACTCCAGCATGAAAATATTCCGCGTATCGGTGATCGGGAAATTTTCCTTGAACACTTTGAACAAGCCTTCAATATTCCGCTTATCCGGGGTTGTTTCCAGCTGGAAAAACTCTTTGAAAGATTGGATCTGTACTTCGAGGAGGTCTGGAGTTTCTGCAAGGTGTTTAATCTTACCGAAATTGACCCTTGGTTGGAGCTTGGTGGAAGACATATTGTAAGTATCCTTTTTTTAGATGTTCAAACTAACGTTCACCTGAAAACAAAAAAATCCCCTGAAAATTCAAAGAATTCCCAAAGCATTGATTAATACCATGTTATATTATGCTGAATACCTATAGCTTATTTTATTAACGACAAACGGACGGCAAAGGTAGCGAATTTTGCTGAAATCCATCAACTATCAACTATCAACGAAATTGATCGCTTACTGCACTTCAACTTCCGCGCCTGCTTCCTTCAGCTTAGTCATAAGCATATCTGCATCTGCCTTGCTAACGCCTTCTTTCACTGGTTTTGGAGCGCCATCAACCAGGTCCTTGGCTTCTTTCAATCCAAGGCCGGTCAGGTCCTTCACGATTTTAACCACATTGAGCTTATTGGCACCCGGGGCTTTGAGGATCACGGTGAACGCTGTCTTTTCTTCTTTAGCTGGTGCAGCAGGACCTGAAACTGCGGGACCTGCAACCGAAACAGCAGCAGCTGCCGGTTCGATCCCATGCTCTTCCTTGAGGATCTTTGCGAGTTCACTTACTTCTTTAACAGTCAGTGATACCAACTGGTCTGCGAATACTTTTAAGTCTGCCATTTTATTTGTTTTTTTCCCCCTTCATGGCTTGGTTTTGACCAAACTCCGGAGGACGGTTTAANNGCTGCTCTTGCTTCCAATGCCTGAATCAACCCGGCAAGTCTACTGCCTGCATTCAGGCCGCTCATAACATTTTTAGCGGGCGACTGCAGGAGTCCGATGATTTCCCCGATCAGGTCATGCTTGCTTTTCAGGGTCGTAAGTGATTTCAGTTGTTTATCTCCTTCAAACACATCTCCGTCAATGAATGCAGCCTTCAGTACCGGCCTTTCAAGGTTACTATCCTTCCGGAAACTGCTGATGATGATTGCAGGATCCTTCGGACTGTCAGAAAATAACAAGGCTGTAACTCCGCTCAGGGAATCAAACACGCCGGAGTAGCGGGCTGCATCGAGATTTTCAAGGGCTTTTTTGATCAGGGTATTCTTGGCTACTTTCATTTCTACATTCTTATCAAAGCA
>PLEB01000379.1 GCA_003136915.1 Chitinophagaceae bacterium | reverse complement strand
AGATTGGAACTTTTGTGCTGATTAGTAACGCGTGTGCAGGGCCGGCTGTGGATTCAGGCAAGGAAGTTTCGGTTCTTTATAGCTGAAAGCTGTTTCCTTCAGGAAAAGAATTCGAAACGAATATGTCCCCGGGAAAGCAACCGATCAAGTTTGTGATCGGAAGAAGACAAATCATTCAGGGATGGGACGATGGCCTGCGTTTGTTTAAAAAGGGTGGGAAAGGAACATTGTACATACCAGCCTTCCTGGCTTACGATGCTCAACCGGGTCCTGGCAAAACACCAAATGAAAACCTGATTTTCGATGTGCAGATTGTAGACGTTACGGATGCCCCGGCAGAGCAACCGATGAGAATGCCGCAGAGAGGTATGATGCCCGGAAGGCCAATGCCAAAAGCGCCCGCTAAAACTAGATAGATCGGGCTACGGACGTCCTATGAATTCACATAGGACGTCCATAGCTTAATCACCTCAATCGCTTCTTTCACATCGTGAACCCTCAGTATGGATGCGCCATTGTGCAGGGCCAGGGTATTCAGAACCGTAGTTCCATTCAATGCTTCTTCGGGAGAAGTTCCAAGTGTTTTATAGATGCTGGATTTCCTGGATAATCCTGCCAGGATTGGTAATCCCAGGATCCTGAGCGCTGAAAGGCCTTTCAGGAGTTGAAAATTCTGATCCTTATTTTTGGCAAACCCAAAGCCGGGATCAATGATAATATCCTTAACTCCCCGCTCAAAATAGGCTGCTTTCCTCTGATTAAAATAGTCAAGCACCTCTTGCACCAGGTCGTCGTAATGCGTTAGCTTTTGCATTGTTTGAGGAGTGCCGCGGATGTGCATGCATATATAGGGAACGGATAACTCCGCCGCCAGGTCTGGCATTCCCGGCAAATTTCCTCCACTGATATCATTGATCATACAGGCTCCGGCTGCAAGTGCGTTTCTCACCACTTCCAACCGGTAACTGTCAACTGAAATAAAAGCCTCCGGAAAATTCCTGGCAATGGATTCAATTGCGGGAATAATTCTTTTCAATTCCTCATCAGGGCTGATTTCAGTTGCTGCCGGCCGGGTACTCATTCCACCTATATCCAGCAGTCTTGCACCTTCCTTCAACATTTTTTCAACTGCACTTAATAATGCGGTGCCAGTCTGGATTCGGCTTCCAGAATAAAAGGAATCAGGCGTTATATTGATTATCCCCATGACGATTGGCTCGTCCCATGTCAGTAACCGGCCCTTGCAATTGAATGTATACATGCGTTTGAATCCGTAAATTTAGGGCGATCAATACTAAATATTACTTTTGAGCATGAAAGATACACTCCGTCAGTATGAAAAAGCGGTGAAGTGCTGCAGAGAAATCTTTATAAAAAAAACAGCGGATTATGGAACATCCTGGCGCGTGTTACGGATGATCTCCATACTGGATCAATTGTTCATCAAGGCCAAACGAATTCGCACCCTTCAGCAAACCGGTGTCAGCATGGTAAAAGAAGACGTCCGCGGCGAATTTCAGGCAATGGTAAATTATGGCGTTATTGGACTGATTCAGCTTGACCTGCATGCGGATTCTATNNGCAGTCATGGAAAAAAAGAATCACGATTATGGTGAAGCCTGGCGCGAAATGAGCCAGGAGGGCTTTGTGGACCTCATCCTGATGAAGCTGCTCAGGATCCGGCAGATACTCGCCAACGAAGGCAAGACCCTGGTCAGTGAAGGCATGGATTCAAACCTCACGGATATTATCAACTATTCATTTTTTGCACTCATACTTATCGAAGAAGGCAGCCATAAATCCTGAAGCTTAAAAATGAAATCGTATTCATGAAAAAAACCTTATTGTATATCACCCGTTTTCTGGTTGGAATGCTTTTTATTTTTTCGGGACTTATCAAGGCGAATGACCCGCTGGGATTGAGCTATAAGATGCAGGAATTTTTTGATGTGTGGCATATGCCCGCGCTAAACCAATTCAGCCTGGTCCTTTCCGTTGTCATGATCATCATTGAAATTGTAGCCGGCGTTGCAGTTCTCCTCGGTTGGCGGATGCAGGTGTTCGGGTGGCTGCTGCTCATACTGATTTTATTTTTCAGCTTTCTTACCGGTTATGCCGTAATATCCGGAAACGTGAGGGAATGCGGTTGTTTTGGCGATTGCATACCGCTGCAGGCCATGGGCTCATTTATTAAGGATCTCCTGCTTCTTCTCATGATCCTTTTTCTATTTACCTACCGAAAAGAAATCCTTCCTTTATTCTCCCGAAATACGAGCGTGCTCATCCTTACTTTCAGCCTCATTCTTTCATTTTCCATCCAATGGTACGCGCTTCAATACCTGCCTGTTATTGATTGCCTGCCCTACAAGGTCGGTACGAATATTCCCGGAAAAATGAAACCTCCAGCCGGGTCTGTTCCTGACAGCACGGTGATTAATTTTGTGTATGAAAAAAACAATAAACAGGTAGAGTATGCGGCAGATAAACTTCCGGCCGATTTCGACAGCAGCTACAAATTTGTCAGGCGATATGATAAACTGATCCGCACAGGAAATGCAGAGGCGCCCATAAAGGATTTCTCCCTGATCGGCGAATCGGGAAATGACAGCACTCTGCAAATCCTGGACAAGCCGGGTTATAAACTCATCTTATTCTCCCGGAATTTTCCCGAAACAAATCCATCCTGGAATAAACCATTCAGCATAATATATACGATGGCCAGATCCAAGAATATTCCGGTATATTTTGTCACCGGCAACAGGGGAGAATCCGATGCTTTTCTTGCCGGAAATGGTATATCCGGGGAAATTCCTGTTTTCACCTGTGACGTCACGGCGATTAAAACAGCTGCCCGTGCCGAACCAACCCTCTACCTCTTAAAAAAAGGAACCATACTGGATAAATGGAGTTATGCAGGGCTGGAATCGGCCTTTCCAACGATTAACGAACTTGCTCACCAAACCTCGGATTCCGTCAATCAACCATGAGATCCAACTTCGCATCAAGGATTTTTTACGGAGCCCTGGTGATGGCCGGTGTTATAGTGATCGTATTTATATTATTCGAGGGGTTCGGCGATCCTGCGAGGCTGATCATGGGCCAGCGTGCCGACGCCGGCACGCTGAACAATATTCGAAAAGAACTTTACCTTGACCAACCGAAATGGAAACAATTCGTTTTCTATCTGAATGATGTCAGTCCGATCAGCATTTATCCCAAGCAGGAGCTGCAGGAGAAAAATATTAAGTTTATCGGCATAGGATCAGAAACCAAACTGGTTTTGAAATTCCCCTATTTGAGGCGTTCGTATCAGACACGCAAGGATGTTTGGACTATGCTTACCGATGCCCTGCCCGGCACCATCATTCTGGCATCGGCTGCGATGCTCATAGCAACAGTTCTGGGCATTGCACTGGGTGTACTTGCAGCTGTGAAAAAAAATACCTGGATGGATACCACCGCTATCATCAGCAGCGTGATCGGTATTTCTGCACCGTCTTTTTTCATGAGCATTGTTATCGCTTATGTATTCGGATTCCTACTCAGTCAATACACCGGCCTTCAAATGACAGGCAGTCTTTTTAATACGGATCCCTTTACAGGCAGACAATGGGAGTTAAAAAATCTGATTCTTCCCGCCATCACACTTGGCATAAGGCCCCTCGCCATCATTGCACAACTGACGCGCGGATCGATGCTGGATATTCTGAACCAGGATTATATCAGAACAGCCTATGCAAAGGGATTATCTAAAAAACAGGTAATCTGGCGGCACGGATTAAGAAATGCATTAAACCCTGTAATTACCGCGATTACCGGATGGTTTGCAGAATTGCTGGCGGGTGCCTT
>PLEB01000066.1 GCA_003136915.1 Chitinophagaceae bacterium | reverse complement strand
ACATTAATGTTCAGGGTTTTAATTTTTCCGATATCGTTACTTCCATGGGGGGATACGGATCCCGGGGCGCCGGTGGCGGCGGAGGTAATTTCAGCGGCGGATTCGGCGGTTCCTATCTGGGCGGGGGTCGCGGCAATGCGGTTACGCTGGGCACCGGAACCAGTCAGACGGGCATCACCAAGGCGATTTCCGGTGGTATCAACTATACGGATAAAATCGGAGCAAAATTGCAGATCACCAGCAGTTATTTCTATTCCAACACAGATAATCTTGTCAGTCAATCCAGCCTTCAGCACAGTTTCTTTCCCGAAGACGGCGATTCAGTGACGAATATTACGCAGAACGGCACCAGCGAAAACATCAATCGCAACCACCGGTTCAATATGCGCCTGGAATATGCTTTGGATACCAGCACATCCATATTGTATATTCCTAACCTGACTTTACAACACTCTGAATCCCGCAACTATGATACCTTATTTACCCACGCGAGCAAGGATTCACTGAACTACCTGGCTAACCAGGGCTTCACGAATAACAGCAGTGTAAAAAACGGTACCAGCTTTAATGAACAGTTGCTGATCCGTCACCGGTTCCATACGCCGGGCCGTACTATTACAATCGGTTTAAATAATACAATTAACTACAGCAAGGGGAATGGCACAAATTTTTCTCCCCTTCAATTCTATAATACAGACGGCAGCTTCGACAGTACGCTCCTGCAGGATCTGCAAACATCGCAAGTGACCAGGGCAAACAACAATGTGCTCAGCATGTCGTATACGGAACCCGTGGGTACCGGAAAACTCCTGGAATTGAATTATGCTTATACGAATAACTTTGGTACCTCGGACAATAAAGCATTCAACTACGATTCCATATCAAAGAATTATTCGTCGGTCAATGCACCGTTGACAAATTATTTCGGAAATGGTTTTTATGCGAACCGCGTAGGAATGAATTTCCGTGTAGTGAAAACGAAATATAATTTCCAGCTGGGGATGGGCGTGCAATTCTCTGAACTCACGAGCCACACCATACAGGCATTGACAGCGAAAGACGCGACGATAAAGCAGAACTTTGTCAATCTTTTCCCTGTGGCCAATTTCAACTACAAGTTTAGCAGAACGCAGAACCTGCGGATCAGTTACCGGGGCCATACGAATCAGCCAAGCATCGCACAGTTACAGAATGTTGAGGACGTTTCGAATCCATTACAGGTCAAGACTGGTAACCCCGCCCTCAAGGAAGAGTTTGAGAACAATTTAAATATCCGGTACAACAGTTTCAATCCCTCCTCGTACAAATTCTTATCCATAAATATCATATTAGACAACCAGTATAATAATATCGTGAACAGTATCGATTCCCTGCGACAGGGCGTGCAGATCATCAAGCCTGTTAATATGAGCGGAACTTATTCCGGAAGCTCTTTTATCACGCTCGGAATTCCATTAAAAGGCAAATTCAAGGGCAGCAATTTTAATTTCAATAACTCAATTTCTTACAATCATACGCCCAGTCTTCTGTACGGAGAGCCAAACTTTTCTTCCACATTGGTAATTACGCAGACGGCTGGTATTAACCTCGATTTCCATGATAAGCTGAATCTGGGCCTGAGTGGCAGTCTCGCTTATAACCAGGCGAGCTATTCTGCACAGGCGAGCCAGAACAATACCTATTATCAGCAGACCTATACGGCCGATATCTCCTGGTATTTTATTAAGGACTGGATTCTCTATACTGACTTCAATGAATATATTAACAGCGGGAGGACGGCTGGCTTCAACCAGACTATACCCCTGTGGAATGCAAGCATCGCCCGGGAATTCCTGAAAAAAAGAAACGCGGAAATCAAGTTTTCGGTTAATGATATCCTGAACCAAAACCAAAGCATTACACGAACTATCGGCGATAATTATACGCTGGACACACGCTCGAGCGTGCTCAAGCAATATTTCATGCTGACCTTCACCTACAACCTGAACAGGGCGGGTGCCGGCACACGAAATAATAATGGGATGCCTGGAATTCCCAGGAATATTCAACGTCAGATCCAGGAGCTGAAAACAGACCCGACGCCTGCTCCGGCGCCTCCTCCGGTACCCAAGTCCGCCAACCCTTAGCCAGGTGGGACGGGCTATTTTTTCCTTCTGATCATTGGATTAGACGGGCCGTATGGAGACTGGCCTTCAAGGAGAACAACCATCACCGTTTTGATAAAATGGTAAATATTGGTTGAAGGACGGTAGCTTTTCCTGTAAACCTTGGTCCTTTCGGTTTCAAGTTTTGCTTGTATTTTCATTGATTATAGGTCTTGTAGGTAAAATTGGATCATTTTAACGTTCCCCGTCCGGATTTATTATATGAGTTGTCACAAACTTCAGGCGTAAAATTGCTATTGCGCTTACCTTCTTTTTATACTAATTTAGGCCTCAAATCCATTTCAATGAGAAGCATGCTACTGACGTTTGTCCTTTTGCTGAATGCTGCATGGCTTTTTTCGCAGGACGATGTCTTTTCAAACAAAACCAACCAGGCACTTGAAAAAGTGATCCGCGACTACCCCAATCG
>PLEB01000378.1:1000-18527 GCA_003136915.1 Chitinophagaceae bacterium | reverse complement strand
AGATTATTTCCGAGCGTAGTGGTATTTGCAGTAACCGAAACATTGTAAAAGTTCATGCCGTTACTGGTGACCGTAAGATTGCCGCCACCAAAAGCCACGGTCGATAGATTCGTAAATGCATCAACCGCTCCACTGATATATGTCCAATCCCGCCTTTCGGAAATAATACCACTTAATACCAGGGTCCCTGAAGCTTTTTGAATCGTTATGTATGGCATCCTGCCTTCTCCTGCGGGAACAGTGCTGGCAAAATTCTGGCCGCCGGCACCATTGATCAGTATGCCTGCAGTTCCGCCTCCGGCGCCTGTATTGCTTACCAGAATATCTCCCTGTGCCTGTATCGCGGTAGTTCCGGCTACCGCCGTATTTAAACTCATTGCAGCGGTTCCGCTTATAGTAAGCGTGCCTGGTACAGTTAATACGGTGCCCACGGCAAATGTTGCAGTAAGTGCCCCTTCTGCGTCAAACACTACATTGTTTAAGATTAGACTGCCGGTAATTGTATAAGCGCCTACGGTAGACCTTACGAAACAGAAGGTAGAAACTCCTGCGTTAATGGTTCCGGCAGTATAGGTAAAGTTATCATCCACGGAAGGAAAGCCTGTTAGATTGACCGTTCCGGTTGTATTTATCGTCAGTTGTGGTAGTGCACCTTCATTCGCTGCCGCTGCACCATTATAATTCTGGGTTCCTGTTCCATCGATATTGATCAATGCATTTCCTCCTCCGCCAATGGCCGAGTTCGTTATATTGATATCTCCAAGCACGTCAAACACTCCTGTATTAATTACACAGGACAATGATCCGCTGATATTTAGGGCATGGTTAACCGTTATGTTCCCCGCGGAGGAAAAAGTATAAGTTTTTCCCAAACCGACCAATTCAAGAATATAAAACGAAGGGCTCGTCCCGGATATATTGGGCCCACCAACCGATAAGCCGTTGAATCTTACCGTACCATTATTGTGTGTAAATGAGCCTCCTGTGAAAGCCGCGTTGCTTCTCAGTTCAAGCACACCGGAAGTTGAGGTAAAAGCTGTACCCGAATTTGTAAAGACCCCAGTTATAGTTATATCGGCTGAACCACCAGTGAAAATGCCTCCTGCAAATGTTGCTGTGTTGGAGACTGTAATTGTATTTGCGTTTTGGCTGATTGTGCCGGTGTATGTTGCATTTACATTGATACTCGTAATTCCGACTACGATATCAATATTGCAATTGCCCAGGCCATTGCCATTGAACGTAACTGCATCTGCTACACCTGGAACGCTGGCTCCCCCTGCCCCTCCGGACGCGACAGACCAGTTTGCCGTATTGCTCCAATTACCCGCTGCTGCAGCCACCCAAAACCGGTTTGCTGCCCGGTTTTGCAAGAACATAAATAAGAATGAGGAGGTAAAAAGGATTACCCTGTACAAGCGCGCACTAACAGTCTTCCCGGTTGTCGGGATCAGGCGGTTCAATTTCACAGAATATAAGATTTATACCGTTTCTTAAGGGTAAAATGGACTATACTATAACATAAAAGAACGCAATTTCTAGGGGTTTTCATATACAAACCCAAAATAAAGATTTCACTAATTTTATTAGTATTCATTGGGTCTGGCCTCAGGCTGGATCGAAAACGGCAGGTCCTGGCGGTTGTGTCCTACCCAGGAAAAAACAAAGAATCGTACTTTTAATATCAAATTAGAAACAGCCCTTTCATGATCGCACCGCCGCTGGACACATGATGTGATACTAACGAAAACCGGCAACAGCTGCCATCTGGTAACAAAACATGAATTCAATGTGTTAAAGGTGCCGGAATCTTCTTCGTTTCCGGACCAGGTATTTGAACCAAACACAATAAAGAAATAAGATAAAATGCAAAATAACTATCTGGAAAGTGCTAAAAAGCAATTCGTCGAGGCCAGGAGTTTGGGAAAAAAAGCGATTGAGCAGGTTCCCGAAGAAAAATTAAGCTGGCAATACAATTCAGAAAGCAACAGCATCACCATGATCGTTAATCATATGGTTGGCAATATGCTTTCGAGATTTACTGATTTTCTGACAACGGATGGTGAAAAAAGCTGGCGCAACCGGGATAAGGAATTTGAAAATGAATACCCGGCCAAAGAAGAATTACTGGCTTCTTGGGAGAAAGGCTGGAACTGTGTTTTTGCCTCACTTGAACCATTGACAAGCGAAGATCTTCTAAAAACTGTGGTTATCCGAAATGAAAAACATACCGTGATGGAAGCTATAAACCGCCAGCTTACCCACTATGCCTATCATGTAGGGCAAATCGTCTTCCTCGGAAAAATGATTTGCGATCAGAACTGGCATTCCTTATCCATCCCGAGGGGTCACTCCGGCCAATTCAATGCAGATAAATTTTCAGGCCGGAAATGAAGGCGGTGCCCGGGATGCATCATAACTTTCTGAAAGAAGAAAAAATAATGCTAACTTAAGGGCGCTTTTCCCCTGTGGCCAGAAAACCACCATATTATTTTCTTTTCATTTTCTTGTTGCCCGGATTCTTATATGCCCAGCGTGTCAGTTATTCTTCAACGATTAGCCTTCGCTCCTCAAATACATTTCAGGTAATCGGGAAATCCGCTGATAGCTATTGGGCTGAAAAAGAACAATATCGTAGGGTGACCACCCGGCATAGTACGGATTATCAGTTGGAAGGCCAGCGGTTTGCCGTATTTGATAACCGGCTGAATTTTATTAAGGAAATCCCAGCCCTCAGGATTGAAGGGACTATGAAGCAATACCTGGTTTGCGCCAGCTCATCATTTGACCAGCTAATTCTGGCGGGAGCACCGGGGAAAACAATTCTTTTTGTCAACCACTACGATGAAAACAGCTATCCGGAATCAAGCAGCCGGTTGGTTGATAGCTTTCCATTCACCGCGCAGGCGACGAGCTTCATCCTTGCCCGTTCGGAAGATCTTTCGAAAAACCTTCTGATCGGTTTTGAATTCAGGCCTTCTTTGTCACCGCGAATTCATGCCATTCTTTTTGATGCCGATTGGAAAATACTTTACCACAGGATATTTGACCATCCGTATTTTACCCAGCCCTGCATCCAGGATGATTTTATTTCCTTTCCGGCAGAGAGTTTTGATAACCTGCCCATAAAACTGGCGAACAATGGAGACTGGATGATGGCCTCTTCCTCGAGGACCAATAATAATTATTTGCTATTTCACTTTTATAAGGATGGAAAGAGTTTCTATTACCAGGAACTGCCACTCTCGCCTTATTATTCGATGGAAGATATTGCCATGTCCATAAATAATGATCAACAGGAAATGAGCGTTGGAATGCTATCCAGATACCGGAATACCACGATCAAAAATGTACAGGTAAGTCATTATTCCATGGCGCGAAACAAATTCGACTTCGATTCTTCATACCATTTCAATACCCTTGCTTCCAGCCTGAAAAATCAAAGCCTGAGCAATGAAAGTTTTATTGCTGTTCCAGGCCAGGGCTATATGCTGTTCAAAGAATATGGCAGACCAGAGAATGCAAGTGACAAAGCGGTTCAGAATAATGATCCCTGGGATCCGGTTTTCCTTGCAACAAACTTTTCTTCAACAGAAACCAGTTTAACCGAGCTGAACAAAAACGGATACACGGAACGGAAAGGATTGCAGGGAATCCGGTCGGTATTCAACAGGGGCAACCTGACCATGTTTTATTTTCCTATAAAAGCCGGCGATAGTACCTGGAGCGGCATCATCAATGCGGAGCAAACAACCGAACTGAATTCTCCTTCCCTCTCCTATCTCGTGTTCCCGGTAAGAAACAAATTGTATATAATCTATAACAGCACGCTCCGGACGAATGATGAATTCAGTACAGCAACCACCCTGAATACACAAGGAGAACCTACTGATGACGCATTGATCTTCTGGAAAATGAACCGAACGCTTAATTTTCAGGGATCAAGACGCATCTCCGCCGAAGTAGTGGCCGTACCATATAAAAACAATCAGCAAATCGGGTTTGCTATTATCAGGTTGTGAAACTACGCAGTGGATGGCAGATGCTGGATGGATTTTTAAAGTCGCAGAATAAATTAACCTATATGCCAGAAACAAATATTACTGAAAAAACCCATGATCAACCCCGCTGGCTGACCATATTGAGAATCCTGCTGGGACTTACGCTACTCTGGCGTGCAATCAGTTTCATCCGGGATACGGCTGCCCTGAAATCCATGATCCAGGCATCGGGCGTTTCCGCATTTGCACAAAACTCCGGGTTGCTGGTTTTTCTGACAACTTTTCTCAACCTGCTTGGCGGATTATTTATTGCAGTTGGCCTTTTTACCAGAACTTCTTCCATTGTTCAGATTCCCATTCTTATTATTGCTGCCTTTTTTGTGAATATCAAGGCCGCAGGACAAAGCAGTTTTGAATTGATTTTGTCAATCATTGTTTTGTTCCTGCTGATCCTTTTTGCGATAAAAGGAAGCGGATCTCTTTCCGCAGATGAATATTTCCGTAGTTATTACAAAGCCGGCAACGAAGAAGGAAATACGAAGAAATTTTTCAAATAAAGGAATCAGGAAGGCATGGTCTTGATAAATTTGAGCGCTGCAGCTTCGTGTGCAGGTCCATTGGTAAAAGAATCGTAAGTAAAACGGATTTTCCCGGATTTATCAATTACAAAAGTTTCCCTGCCGGATATCATGAATTTACTTTTAACACCAAATAATTTAAGAACCTGGTTCCCCGGATCACTGAGCAGGGTGAATGGTAATTGATCCCTGAGCTGAAAATGCTTATGACTCTCAACAGTACCTCCGTTAATACCCACGACCATGCACCCGGCATTTGTGAAATCAGAATAAGCGTCCCGGAAAGAACAGGCCTCCTTCGTACACACACTGCTTTCATCTTTGGGATAGAAATAAATAACCAGGATTTTCTTACCGATATAATCCGAAATATTAAATACGCTGTCATTTTGATCCTTCAGCGTAAACAGTGGCACCTGGTCTCCGGCAGCAAGGGGTTTATGCTGGGCCCGGCAAGCCATGAAGAGACTCGCGAAAACAGAAGTAGCTATCATGAGCTTTGCCAAGGGTATTTTGATTATCCGGACCCGGATTGCGGACATGGGATTATTTGTAAGAAACATTCATTGTAATAGGCACACTCAGCACTTTGGAAATAATGCAATTTGCCTTTGCCCCTTCTGCAATCTCTTTAAATTTGGCTTCCGTTACACCTGAAATGGCTGCACCTTTTAATTCGAGATGAATACCGGTTATACCCGAAACGGCCATATCAAGATCCAAAATAGCTTCTGTATCCAGATCGCCTGGCGTGAATCCAGCCTTGGTTAATGCAGCACCTACAGCCATGGTGAAACAACCCGCGTGCGCTGCGGCGATCAACTCTTCAGGATTGGTTCCTACACCCTGCTCGAAGCGGGTCTTAAACGAATATTGCGTCTTATTTAAAGTGGTACTCTGGGTAGTTATTTCCCCTTTCCCTTCTTTTAAAGTTCCTTTCCAATGAGCTGTTGCTGTTCGTTTCATAATGCTTTGTTTAATCCTCCTTACAAATCAGGCTTAGTTTTGTTCAAAAAATATAGACTGTTCTCATCCAACCTGCCCCCAGGGAAATCCTGGAAGATGGCCATTGAAGAAACAGACGATTATTATTGCAGTACTCACGTCCTAATGGTCGGCAAGCAGATCGTTCAGTGAATTAACGGGCCTTATCTCTTCTGGCTTTCAATTCCCTCCAGGTTGTTAGTATAATTCCCTGGTCCTGTAATGCCTTTTTAAATTCCGGATTGAGCATGGTCAGCAAATCACCTTTTCTCACGGGCCCGCTATCGGTAATATATTTAAATATGGGTGAAGGATCTGTACAATGCATGATGATCATGGTCACGCCGGGCTTTAGCGATTTAAGCGCTTCAATATATTTCGTCGTTTTAAATTCCTTTAATTTCCTGTCGTCCGCCGCAACATCCGCAGGAATTTCCCAATCGTAACTGCTGTTGTGCAAATCATCGAGTACAGGAAGGCCTGCATCCCAAATCATCCTGCCCATTTTTCGAACCTGAACAAGATAAGCATCGGTAAGATGCATCTGAGCCTGAATAAGCTCATCTGCCCCGCCTGGAAACATAACCGGAATATGGTTCCTGATTCCGATCTGGATATAGCGCATCAGAAAGGCCGGCGTTCCAAAAACGGTTCCCATATGCGTATCCAGATGGGTGGGTTCAAAACCCATGGTCCTGGCCCGGTCCAATTGTGCATTTATTTCGGTTTCAACTTCGTCCGGCGTAGCATGTGCAACCACCTCAGGAACTGTTGCCCATAAGCAGCCCTCCGGGTCTGTTAACCCAGGTACGTTTTTCTTTCCCGCCAATGGCTGCCAGCGATAATCTTTCCACTCAGATGTCAGGGTTAGGTGCAGACCCGCATCTATTTCCGGATGCTCCTTAAGAAAATGAACAAATCCCGGAACCCAGGGGCATGGCATCATCACACTCACAGAAGTAGCCGCGCCATGGGTCAGGGCATCTATAGCACCCTGGTTAGAACTATAGCTCATTCCAGCATCATCTACGTGAAGGATAACAACCCTTGATCCTTTGGGAAATCCAAGCCGCTCCGCATAAGTGGTATCATGAACCTGGGCAAAAACGAAAATCGGCAGTAAAAAGGCTGAAAGAAGGATGATTAGTTTCTGGTATGACATAAAATCGTTTGAGAATTAAAGGTAGGAAACAGGGTCATGGGACCGCTTTAGGCTCAAAAAAATGCTTGCAGGGTTCCAAAAACAGACTTTTTACCCACTTCCAATGGCTTTTTTTAAAGAATTCTTACCGGTCTCGCCCGTAAATACCTGCATTCTGCCGCCTATACCTATTATTATGCCATTCATATTACTATGTATTGCATAGTACATATCTAAACCCTTATCTTTGTGTTGTCAATCACGAATAACAAACAAACAAAAATCAAAACAATGAAAAAGAAAATCCTGATTTTAGCCCTGGTACTGGTTGGTATCACCGGCTTCTCCTTTGCTGCAGATGTGCCTGGAGTCAACAAGAATGTAATCGTTTCTTTCAGCCGGGAATTTGTGAATGCCCGGGACGTAAAATGGGAAAGCACCAAAAATTTCCTGAAGGTTTCCTTCAACATGGACAACATGGTGCTCTATGCCTACTATTCTTCAAACGGAGACCTTCTGGCAGTAAGTCGCTTCATTACTCCCGATCAGTTGCCAATTCAGCTTATAACAACGTTGAAGAAACAATATCCTGAATATTGGATAAGCGACCTGTTTGAAATTCATGCAGAGGATGGTACTTCCTATTATATAACCCTGGAAAATTCTTTGCAGAAAAAAGTATTGAAGTCTGTAGATGCGAATTCCTGGACAACATTCAAAACAGAAAAAAAAGAAGATTGAAAAAAAGATCAAGCTCATATGGCCATTATAAAAAAAGAAAATCCACTGCAATAGCGGATTTTCTTTTTTTTAATAGCGACGATCCTTTTGACCGCCCTCGCAATAAAATGAATTTACATAGCCCCCAACTGCTTCATGTATTTTTCTGAATTGGCTTTTACATTCGCCGGCGGGTTCATGCTCAGGGCTTTCTTGAAATTGACAATCGCATTCTTCTTATCTCCTTTGATAGCGTAAGCTTCTCCCAGGCTATCCCATACATTCGGACTTTCAGGATGGCGCTTCGTATTCAAAATGAATATATCAATGGCTTTATCTGGTTGCTGCTGACCCAATAGCTGATACCCATAATTATTGAGCTCGACTTCAGTAGCCATGGCAATGGCATCCTTCATTACTTTTTCACCTTCCGAAGTATTGCCTGACAGATTCAGTAAATCTGCCTTGATATTAAGTGTTGCAAAGCTTTTGTTTTGCTGCACAGCCTGATCCGCCCATTTGGTCGCCTGATCCAGGTTTACTTTGTTCTGAAGTGCATATGCAGCTGCGCTGGCATATCCCTGCCAGCTAAAACCTACTGTATTTTTTAATTCTTCAGCTGCATTGGCCATCACAATATCGTCCACCGAAAATTCGATTTTCACCGGAAACTCCTTTTTTTCCCAGCTTAATACCAGCTCAGCCCCCGTTCTGGTAATATTGTCGAAATTATATGTAAGCATTTCCGTTTGCGGACCATCACGCACTGTAATTTTTTCCCGCATTTCATCAAGTTTGGGATCATACCAGAAGCTACCCCATGCCTTACTGTCTTTCGATAAAATAACTTCTCCTGAATTGTCTTTGCTGATGGTAAAAAACAAGCCGTAACTTCCTGCAGGAACCTGATGGCCCTGAATGGTTGCCGGATGGCTCAGGTTGAGCACCGTATTTTCGTTTGCCCCTGCGCGCCAGGGAGCTTCATTTCCTGCTCCAAATCCCTGAACGTTCCATCCATACGGAACAAGTTGACCCCAAATCTCCCTGCCTCGCACGGATGGCCTCGAATAATTAACAGTGATGGTTGAAATACCTACGGTTTGTGAAACAGATGCAGCTGGACTCGGGACCCTGGGTGATGTAATAACACCCTGGCCGATACCGCTGATGCAGGAAAAAAGCAAACCGAATGCAAGGGCATTTTTTAAGTTGGCTATCTTATACATGAGATTAAAGTTTTGGTGAAAAATAGGAATGCGCCATTAAGATAGCACTTTGAATTACGCACGCATCGCACTTATGGTTTAACGGTCATTGATAAGGGAGGATGGTTGACAGTTGACGGTTGACGGACTTGTATGGAACATACTTTATAAATTGCCAACTACCAGCATTTCGGAATGATAAATCTTTATTACTAAGGTGCACCTAACGTCCGTCAACTGTCAACCGTCAACCAATAATCTCTTAAAAAATCAAACTGCAAAAGAGCTCCCGCATCCGCAAGTCTTCGACGCATTCGGGTTTTTGAAAGTAAAACCGCGGGCATTGAGTCCATTGTCCCAATCGATTTCCATCCCGGCCAAATAGATACCCTGGGCCGGATTCATTATGAAAGGCAGACCTTCAGATTCAAATTCTTCATCGTTTTCCTGAAACTTATCGAACCCTAAAATATAAGAGAGGCCGGAGCATCCCCCACCCTTTACGCCGATGCGCAGAAAAGCATTTTTATCAAATCCCTCCGCATTCATCAGTCGCCTGATTTCCTCCACTGCCTGGGGCGTGAAGTGCAGCGGAGATTCAATTGTCGTTTCCATACATTCCAAATTCAACTGCAAATTTAATCCAATTTATGAGGTTTTCCAATTTGGCGGAATGTTGTCTTCAACCACAACCTATTCCATGATTTTTTTCGCTTCAAAACTGAGCGCGTCGGAAACAACTTCGTGAAGAGAAACCTTAGGATTTTGCATGACCAGTTCGAGGAGACTTTTACTGAGGTCCATACCGCTGGCTTCTGCGGGCAGAAAAGAAGCCATTTGATTTATGATGAGCAGGTTTTGTTCTTTCAGATTACGGATCGCGGCCCAGGCTTCGGGAGATACATAAATTTGTTGGGTTATATTATGATCAAATTCCTGGCGGATAGTTTGAGAAAGGATCGACTGCATTTCGCGGGCCGTGACTCCGCCCTGGTTGGTACGGCTGACCAGGTTAGGGATCGAAATGCGATCAGCCAGCAGGATCAGCCTTTCATATGCCTGTAATTTCATGGTGGTTGTAGCCGGAGCATTATCCTTATGAACAAGCTTAATGCCCCGTTTAGCCTCTCTCCTTTGTTTCCAGAGAGCAAAAGCCAGGATTCCTGCAATACAGAATGCAAAAAAAATTGAAATGATAAGTTCATTGTTGCTAAGCGACATCTGCTTTTATTTAAACTTAAACGAAAATACGGAAAGGTATATTCCCATCTTGATGAAATAATTGTAAGCAGCAGAATCAAAAAATCGGGGTACTTTGCCAAGACCGTTCATTCAGCCATTCATGCCAAAGAAAATACAGACCGATTCGGGAATTATCATTCTTCCTGTATACAATGAAAAAGATATGGGTGCAGTGCCGGAAAATGCGGGGGAATTCCCGTATACCAGGGGCATCTACCCCGATATGTATCGTTCGAAAATGTGGACGATGCGCCAGTACGCCGGATTCAGTACAGCTGCAGAAAGCAATAAACGATATCACTATTTGCTCGGTCAGGGAGTAACCGGATTAAGTGTAGCCTTTGACCTGCCGACCCAGATCGGTTACGACAGTGATCATCTGCTGGCCGAAGGAGAAGTTGGGAAAGTAGGAGTGGCCATTGATTCAATCGTTGATATGGAAGAACTGTTCGCCGGAATTCCATTGGAAAAGATCAGCACTTCAATGACCATCAATGCTACTGGTTTTATCCTGCTGGCGCTCTACGTGGCGCTTGCAAAAAAACAGGGGGCCGACCTCAAAAAAATTTCGGGCACCGTGCAAAATGATATCCTGAAAGAATATGCGGCGAGGGGAACATATATTTATCCTCCCCGGCCATCCATGCGCATCATCACGGATATTTTCGAATGGTGCAGCATGGAACTTCCCAAATGGAACAGCATTTCTATTTCCGGATATCATATCCGGGAAGCAGGAAGCACCGCTGTTCAGGAAATTGCATTTACGCTTTCTAACGGTAAGGCATATGTGAAAGCAGCCCTGGAGAAAGGATTGGATATAAACGTATTTGGAAAAAGGCTTTCTTTCTTCTTCAATGCGCACAATAATTTATTTGAAGAAGTGGCCAAGTTCCGGGCGGCAAGGAGAATGTGGGCCCGGATCATGAAAGATCTTGGCGCAACGGATCCGCAATCTTTGATGCTGAGGTTCCACGCGCAGACGGGGGGAAGCACCTTAACTGCCCAACAGCCTTTGAATAATATAGCCCGGGTAACCATTCAGGCCCTTTCTGCTGTACTCGGAGGTACGCAATCCTTGCACACAAACGGATACGACGAAGCCCTTGGCCTTCCAACAGAGTCTGCTGCAGGCATAGCCTTGCGCACGCAGCAGATCATCGGATTTGAAAGCGGGATCGCAGATACCACGGATCCTCTCGGAGGAAGTTATCTTGTTGAGAGTCTGACCAGTTCCGTGGAGCAGGCTGCCTGGGACATTATCCGGAAAGTAGATGAATACGGCGGGAGCGTTGCAGCTATTGAAGAAGGATTTATTCAGAATGAAATTGCGAAAAGCGCCTACCAGCAGCAGCGTGAAGTGGAAACCGGTGAAAAGACTATTGTAGGGGTAAATGCATTTCAGTCGCCTGAAAAGGATCCGACTCCCGTATTCAGGGTAGACGATTCAATACGGAAGATCCAAACGGATAAGCTCGCGCGCATCCGCACCCAGAGGGATCATGCAAAAGTCGACCAGTTATTGCAGCTTCTGAACGACAAAGCATCTTCTGGCGAAAATATTATGCCTGTTGTTGTTGAAGCCGTTGAAGCCAGGTGCACCCTGGGAGAAATCGCAGATACGCTCCGGGAGGTATTTGGCGAATATTAATCCAGGGGCTGGGCGTCAATCAAGACAACTTTTGCAAGGATGGTCGTGCTGATGGCAGAATGAAGGGTTCCCCCGTCAGCGCCACGCAGATCAATAGTTACTGCACCGGTAGTATGAAGGGAGCCATATGCCACCCCGTCGACCACTTCAGGCAGGGTTTCATAAGTGGTGCCGTTATCAAATGAAATATACACTTCCACTCCCCCATTTTGATTAATGACCGCATCCAGCTCCGGAACGCTGAGTGTAGTATAGAAATAAACAGTTGCATCCGGATTTTGGCCCTGGACCCACTTTGTCGTATCAATACTATAAATTGCCGAAAAAGCCTGGTTTACTGTCTGGTTTACAACCGTTTTCCTGCATGCAGAAAACGTAAGTAGAGTAAAAAGCGATAACAATGCGATTTTCATATGATTTTTTTTAATGTACATACCCTCAAATTCATGATGCAAAAATAGTTTAATCCCGTAGAAAATTACAAACTACTTTCGCGCAATGATTATTCAAATTTTTTTTCATGCATGATTTTCTGAAAGAACTTTTTAAAGGTCAGCACTACGATGAAAAAAACTTTTTCCTTATTGCCGGACCCTGTGTGGTGGAAAACGAAGAATTGCTGGAGACGGTAGCTTCCAGGGTTTCTTCTCTCTGCAGTAGGATGGGTATTCCATATATTTTTAAAGCTTCCTACCGTAAAGCTAACCGCACAAGTTCCTTATCTTTCTCAGGGATAGGAGACGAACAGGCCCTGGCCCTTGTAAAAAAAACAGGATTAAAATATAAAATTCCAACCACTTCAGATATTCACGCACATGATGAAGCCGCTTCTGCTGCTGGTTTCGTTGATGTGTTACAAATCCCCGCATTTCTTTGCCGTCAAACCGATCTTCTTGTTGCCGCAGCGGAAACGGGAAAAGTGATCAATGTGAAGAAGGGACAATTCCTGAGCGGGCCGGCCATGAAATTCGCGGCAGAAAAAATACTGAATGCAGGAAACAGGAAAATTATTTTTACTGAGCGGGGAAACAGTTTCGGATACCAGGACCTCGTAGTCGATTACCGGAATATTCCATGGATGCAGGATCTTGGATATCCCGTTGTGATGGATTGCACCCACTCACTGCAACAGCCAAACCAGTCATCCGGCGTCACCGGCGGAAATCCACAACTTATAGGCACGATTGCAAAAGCCGCCATTGCTGCGGGTGCAGACGGTCTTTTCATTGAAACGCATCCTAATCCCGCAATTGCAAAAAGCGATGGTGCGAATATGTTGAAGCTGGATCTTTTGGAGGACTTGCTGGGGAGGTTGTTGAAGTTGAGGAAGGCCGTGAGTGGTTGATGGTTGATGGTTGATGGACTTTAATTGCGAATCCGCACCTGAACTCCATCAACCATCAACCATCTACCATCAACTATTGTACAAGGGATTTCGCTTAGAAAACCTGATATACCTTTTTATATTCAGCCAGAATGCCAGAACAAAATAAACGATCAGGGGTGAGCCCATGGTGAGAAAAGAAACATAAATAAACCAGGTGCGGATCCTGGATGCAGCAATTCCCAAACGATCACCAATCGCAGTACAAACGCCGAAGGCTTGCCATTCAATAAATTCTTTGAACCTGCTCATCACTGCACAAAATAAAAAAAATTGATTAAAACAGCAAGAGCCTGCGTAGGCATTCACGCAATTTTTTGGTAAATTTGTATATTAATAAGCCGTTTTAAATATTTTATGCCGAATAACTATTAAAAATATCAGTTCATGGTTTTCGATCTGGAATTAATCAAAAAGATTTACGCCGGCATGCCCTCTAAAGTCGCAGCGGCAAAAAGGATCACCGGCAAAGCACTTACTCTCTCAGAAAAAATCATATACACCCACCTTTACTCGGAAAAAATTCAAAACTATATACGCGGCAAAGATTATGTGAATTTTGCGCCTGACAGAGTGGCCATGCAGGATGCCACGGCCCAAATGGCGCTCCTGCAATTTATGACCTGCGGCCGGGACCGTGTAGCGGTGCCCTCCACAGTACATTGCGATCATCTCATACAGGCAAAGGTTGGCGCCAAAGAAGATCTTTCCGCCGCACTGGATGTCAATAAGGAGGTCTATGATTTCCTGGCCTCTATTTCAAATAAATACGGCATAGGCTTCTGGAAGCCGGGAGCGGGCATTATTCACCAGGTTGTTCTGGAAAACTATGCATTCCCCGGAGGCATGATGATCGGAACGGATTCCCACACCCCAAATGCAGGCGGATTGGGCATGATTGCCATAGGTGTCGGCGGCGCAGATGCGGTTGACGTGATGGCTGGCCTCCCCTGGGAACTCAAAATGCCCAAGCTGATCGGTGTTAAGCTTACCGGCCGCCTCAGTGGCTGGACCTCTTCCAAAGACGTTATTCTCAAGGTAGCGGGCATCCTCACCGTTAAAGGAGGAACCGGCGCCATCGTTGAATATTTCGGGGAAGGAGCTGAAAGCCTGAGCGCTACCGGCAAAGGAACGATCTGCAATATGGGCGCAGAGATCGGCGCTACGTGCTCGATATTTACTTATGATACAAAGATGTCGGATTACCTTAAAGCTACCGGCCGGGCCGAAGTGGCTGCGCTGGCTGAAGGCATCCGGGAGCATCTCCGCCCGGATCCGGAAGTATATGCCAATCCTGCAGCATTTTACGATCAATTGATCGAGATCGACCTGGACGAGCTGGAACCTCATGTTAATGGTCCGTTTACGCCTGACCTGGCGTGGCCAATTTCCAAATTCGCCGAGGCCGTAAAAACAAATCATTGGCCCGAAAAACTGGAAGTCGCCCTGATCGGTTCCTGCACAAACTCCTCTTATGAAGACATCAGCCGTTCAGCTTCCATTGCCAACCAGGCGATACAGAAAAAATTAACGGCCAGGGCCGAATTCACCATCACACCGGGCAGTGAGCAGGTTCGCTACACGATTGAAAAGGATGGTTTTCTGAAGACCTTTGAGAAAATCGGCGGGGTGGTTCTGGCTAATGCCTGCGGACCCTGCATTGGCCAATGGGCACGACATATCGACGACCCTTCAAGAAAAAATTCGATCATCACCTCTTTCAACAGAAATTTTGCCAGGCGCAATGACGGCCTTGCTTCAACGCATGCCTTTGTCGCTTCACCTGAAATCGTTACGGCTTTTGCCATCGCGGGAGATCTCCGGTTCAATCCCTTAAAAGATACGCTGCGTAACGATAATGGGGAAGACGTTAAACTGGACGAACCTACGGGATACGAATTGCCTCCGAAGGGCTTCTCCGTTGATGATCCGGGATATCAGGCAGCTGCAAAAGATGGCAGCAAAGTGCAGGTAATTGTTAAGCCCGATTCCCAGCGGCTGCAATTGCTTGAACCTTTTAATCCCTGGGAAGGCATTGACCTGAAGGGCCTGCGGCTGCTGATCAAGGCAAAGGGGAAATGCACCACCGATCATATCTCCATGGCTGGCCCCTGGCTGAAATTCCGCGGACACCTGGATAATATTTCCAACAATATGCTCATTGGCGCAGTTAATTTCTTCAACGAGCAGACCGACATGGTCAAAAACCAGCTTACCGGTGAATATGGAGCTGTTCCCGTTACCGCAAGGGCCTACAAGGCAGCGGGTTTGGGAAGCATCGTCGTTGGCGATGAAAATTACGGAGAAGGATCTTCCAGGGAACATGCGGCCATGGAACCGAGACACCTGGGCGTAAGGGCTATCCTGGTTCGATCTTTTGCCCGCATCCACGAAACCAATCTCAAAAAACAGGGCATGCTGGCGCTCACATTCAACAATAAAGCAGATTACGATAAAGTAATGGAGGATGATGTGATCGACATCAACGGATTAGTCTATTTCACAGAAGGCGTTCCACTTACGGTGGTCCTTAATCACGCAGACGAATCCTCTGAAGAAATTACCGTGAATCATACTTACAACGAGCAACAGATCGAGTGGTTCAGGGCCGGGGGCGCGCTAAATGTAATTCGGACAGAATTTGCCAAATAAATATGGCATCCCCTTCAGTTCATTCAGGAAAAATTCCAGTCCAGGCCGGATGGAGAATACTGATATGGCTTACGGTTTTCATTGTAATTATCCGCCTCATATTTATTCCGGCCATGGGGCCGATGCCCCAGGATGCGTACTATGATTTTTACGCACAACATCTCGCGCTCTCTTATTATGATCACCCACCGATGATCGCGTATTTGTTGCGCATATTTACAACTGTCTTCGGTAAAAAAATATTTGTTCTGAAACTGGCCGACAGTACCCTCACCTGGTTGAGCATTCTGGCTTTTTACACACTGTCGAAGCGATTTCTGAGTTTGCACAAAGCCAGGTACGGATTGCTCCTGCTCTTGTCCACCTTCATGATCAGTATACTCTCCCTGATCTCTACGCCGGATGTTCCATTGATCCTCTCCTGGACACTGGCCCTGATCTTTCTGCACAGCGCCATTTTTAAATCTGAAAATATTTATTGGGTCTGGGCCGGGATCATGACTGGTGTTTGTTTCGACAGCAAATACACGGCTGTATTCCTGATTATCGGGGTTTTAATATTCCTGCTGATTTCCAATAAATACCGGAGATTTTTATTCTCCCGTTGGTTCCTGATCTTTCTATTTTGCTTCGCCGTGACGATATTGCCGGTGCTGATCTGGAATATCCGGAATGGATTTGCTTCATTTAAGTTTCAGTCCGAAGGCAGGATGAATTCCGTAGAAGGTCTACACGTTAGTTTCAGCGATTTTGCTGGCGTAATCGGGCACCAGTCAGCCATCCTCATGCCCATCCTGCTTTTTTCTTTTTTTTATTTTCTTTACAGGCTCATTCGCAAATACAAATTTCGATTCTCCCGTATTCCGGACGATCAATTATTCCTCCTGAGCTTTTTTATCCCCCTTTTCCTGGGCTTTTTCTGCCTCTCTTTTGTTTATTGGGTGAAAATAAATTGGATGATGCCGGCATATGTTTCAGGCATCATCTGGTTGTGCAGGTACTGGAATAAGAAATGGATCTGGATACAACTTATTTTTTCACTCACTCTTCATCTCGCTATGGCAGCGGAAGTTCTTTTCTATATTATACCTATCCATTCCGACGATACCTGGTTTGGTTGGAAGGATCTCGCACAACAGGTCAATTCCATGCGGACAGAATATCCACAGGCATTTATTTTTTCATCAGACGACTACAAAACATCCGCCATATTGAATTTCTATTTGCCTGAAACGGTTTACGCAAAAAATGTGGTCGGAGAAAGAGCACTGCAATTCGATTTTGTCGGCACTGATCTGCTCCGGCTCAGGGGCCACGACGCGATCTTTATAGATTCGAATCCCCGGTTCACCGATCTTAATAATGAATCGGATGCTATTCCTCCATTCTATTATAAATACTTCGATCAGATCTCGTCCCTCCACCCGATATTGATCAAAAAAGGAGGACGCGTTGAAAGGAAATTTTCTGTTTTTCTCTGNNTTTGTCATGTGGGGATTAATAATCCTTATATGAAAAACTTTTTTGGACTGACAATTGTGACGCTATGTTTTTTATCTGGTCTCCGGGCTGCCAGCACGTATAATATCACATCCAATGCTAAATGGAACACTGCCTTTTCATCTTATTGCGGAAGTTGTATCATCAATATCTCTTCAGGTATAACGCTTACACTGAACAATGCCAGCACGTGCGATAATTGCACCATTACGGGCGGTATACTTATGATAACAGGTGATTTTTCTTTCCAGTCAACTTCTATCAGCAATACCAGCATTACGACAACCGTACCTATTACCCTCAACAATACAAACAGCTTTAATAATGTGACTGCGGTATTTACAGGTTCTTCCAGTATTGCATCAAACGGAGCCCTGACCATAAGCAATTCATCTTTTACTTTTAGTAACACATCTTCTTTTACGAGCAATGCTCAATTGAATTTAGATAACAGCCATATTTACTTTAA
>PLEB01000378.1:0-978 GCA_003136915.1 Chitinophagaceae bacterium | reverse complement strand
TATACTTCCGCAAGTAATGGGGCTACCTATACGACAACGAACAATAATAAGAACTGCGGGGGTGCAGGTCAGAACGCCTGTTCCGCAGCCAATTATTTCGGCGGCGCCGTGTTGAGCAATAAGGGTCCCCTTCCCATCAGCATTCTGCCTACCATCGTAGACGATTTCAGTTATGTTATGAATAGTAACAAAACTGTAAAACTTTCATGGACACTGAGTGAGGTTTCCGGTGAATCCTATTTTCAGGTTGAACGTAGTAACAATGCTCAGGATTTCCTTCCGATGACCAACATGGGAGTTGAGCAATCAACCACCTCTTATTCTTATACGGATGAATCACCTGTTTCCGGACAAAATGATTACCGGATTAAGATAACCGGAGTAGACGGAACCATTATTTATTCAAAAATCATTTCTGCCCAGATAACAGAAACAAACAATCTACACATTTTCCCTAATCCTTCAGTAGGAGGAAATATCCAGGTTCAGTTCTCTAATGTTCAGTCAGCCATGCTCAGCGTATTTACCACAGACGGAAGGCTGGTTTATATGAACTCGCTTTCGGGCCACACACAATACGCCGTTCATATTCCCTCAACGGAACATACAGGCTTGCTGGTTGTCCGTATCGCCACCAAGGATAAGACCAGTTCATTTACGCTCTTAAATAATCAATAGTTTATACTGAACGCGGAACGCTAAGCGCTTAACGCAAAGCACATTCAATGAACGTTTACGCATTCTGCATGCGTGAGTTAAAGAATGATATTATATTCGTTTTCAGAATGAATATACTTTCACTGAAATACCTTGCCATTTTACTGGCGCTGGTCCTTTTATTTTCCTGTTCTTCAACCAAAAAGATTTCTTCATCCGGAGCACCTCCCCAATCTCTTCCGGAACTCCCGGCTTCTGAAATAGATATCCCGGTAAAGATTGCCGGAGCTTCTATTCTTGCCAAGGCAGAAAAAGTGGTTC
>PLEB01000266.1 GCA_003136915.1 Chitinophagaceae bacterium | reverse complement strand
AGCGGCATTAAACGGGCACAGAAGGAAGGGGCTGATATTGCCGTTTTTTCTGAGCTTTGCGTTTGCGGCTATCCGCCGCGTGATTTTCTGGAATTTGAAGATTTTATTAATCGCTGCTATCAGTCAGTCGATGAAATAAAATCCCTTACCGCAGATATCGCCGTGATCGTAGGTTCACCTTCCCGCAATCCCGTCCGCGAGGGTAAAGATCTCTTCAATGCGGCCTGGTTTCTTTATGAAAAAGAAGTAAAGGCTGTGGTTCACAAAACCTGTCTTCCTACCTATGATGTATTTGACGAATACCGTTATTTTGAACCCGGATATGAATGGAAGATCGTTTCTTTTAAAGGCAGGCGCATCGCGCTGACGATTTGTGAGGATGTCTGGAACCTGGGAAACAATCCGCTGTACAGGGTTTGTCCGATGGATCAACTGCTGCCGCAGCAGCCCGACATGATGATCAATATTTCCGCCTCTCCGTTTGACTATGATCACGAAGAAGATCGCCGCGCGGTAGTGAGGGAAAATGTACTGAAGTACAAGCTGCCCATGTACTATTGTAATGCCGTGGGATCCCAAACGGAAATTGTTTTCGACGGCGGAAGTGTGGTGTACGATGGAAATGCAAATCTCATTCAGCAGCTGAAAGTATTTGAAGAAGATTTCTGTGTAGTAGATTCAGAAAAAAATTATCCGCCCATCATTTCACCTATTCCGCATTTTACCGCATCATCCGAATTTATCCGAAAACCCCGGCCACTTTCTGAATTAAGCTCCACCTTCGCTAAAGCTTCGGTGGACGAAGCCAACAACGATTCCGCTCAAATCCGTCAACCGTCAACCGTCAACCGTCAACCCGATGAAATCATTCCATATTTAATTCGAAATAATAACATTAAAGAAATCCACGACGCCCTGGTCCTGGGTATCCGGGATTATTTTGGAAAAATGGGATTTAAAAAAGCGATCCTCGGCAGCAGCGGTGGCATCGACAGCGCCGTTACGCTGGTGCTGGCCTGTGAGGCATTGGGAAATGAAAATGTGTGCGCCGTAGCCATGCCTTCCGGATATTCAACTGCACATGCCACAGCCGATGCCGTTCAGCTTTCAAAAAATCTGGGCAATCCATTCGACATTATTTCCATTCAACCCATTTATGAAAGCCTTCTTTCTTCCTTAAAACCTGTATTCAAGGACTTGCCTTTTAGTACTGCAGAAGAAAATTTACAAAGCCGTACGCGCGGGAATCTGCTGATGGGCATGGCAAATAAATTCGGGTATATCCTGTTGAACACGTCAAACAAAAGTGAGCTGGCCACAGGCTATGGCACTTTGTACGGTGACATGGCCGGCGGATTAAGTGTTCTTGGAGATGTATATAAAACCCAGGTATATGCACTTGCGCGATATATAAACAGGAAAGAAGAAATTATTCCGTTGCATATTCTGGAGAAAGCGCCATCGGCAGAACTCAGGCCCGACCAGAAAGACAGCGACAGTCTTCCGGAATATGAACTCCTGGATAAGCTTTTATATCTCTATATCGAAAAAAGAAAAGGTCCCAAAGAGATCATCGCCATGGGAATCGACGAAGAACTCGTGAAGCGGGTATTAAAGCTCGTCAACAGTAATGAATACAAGCGCAACCAGTTCTGTCCCATCATCCGCGTAAGCTGCAAAGCATTTGGTGTGGGAAGAAGGATGCCGATTGTGGGGAAGTATTTAGGGTAGATAGTATATGGTTTATGGTGGATGGATCTCAGGTGCGAATTTACCCCTAAAGTCCATCAACCATAAACCATAAACCATATACCATCAACCATCTTTACTGTTTCACAAGTGTCTCCGTCGCCGAAACATTAAACCCGCTAATGTTCTGCTGATTTGAAAGAACAAGGGTTTTTCCGTCGTATGATTGTATGAAAGCCGATTGATTTCCCAGATAGATTGAATCTGCTTTAGTGGATAAATGCCAGGCCCCGGTAGAATCTTCGGGCGGAACGCAGGCGATTCCCGCGTCTATAAATTGTGCGCTGCCATTCGCATTTAATTGAATTAAGTTGTCTTTTTCACAGGGAGGAAGAGAATCATAAGCGTTGAAAGTAATACCGGCTTCGGTTGCTGTTAAGGCCGTAAGCATATACGTTCCCGACATGCTGGCGGCTGTTCTGGAAGTATTTGTCTTATCACTTTTTTTGCAGGCTAAAAATAGGAGAAAGGCGGAAGCCAATAATAAAGAATAACGCATCATAATCAATGTTTTAATGAGCTAATGCAGCTGTAACTCCGTTTGTTAAATTTTATTGTATTGCCTCTTTCGATTTAACGAACTCCGGCCTTCTTATTAACGAATTCGTAATTTGCACACTAATTTTTTACCATCATGTACACGGCGGATGATATCAAACAGCTTAATGAAAAAATCCTGCATCAGGGCCAGTTTGTAGACAGGCTGCGGAATGAGATTGGAAGAGTGATCGTCGGTCAGCAATATATGCTTGACCGATTGTTGATCGGTTTACTCAGCAACGGCCATATTTTGCTGGAAGGTGTGCCCGGGCTGGCTAAAACCCTTACCATTAAATCGCTCGCCCAAACCATAAAAGGGAAATTCAGCCGGATACAATTTACGCCCGACCTGCTGCCTGCAGATGTGGTGGGCACCATGATTTTTAATCAGCAGAAACATGAATTTGTGGTAAGAAAGGGTCCGATTTTCGCAAATTTCCTGCTGGCTGATGAAATAAACCGGGCTCCCGCAAAAGTACAAAGTGCATTGCTCGAAGCCATGCAGGAACGTCAGGTAACCATCGGCGATAGCAGCTACGTGCTGGATGAACCTTTCCTCGTGCTGGCAACGCAGAACCCGCTGGAGCAGGAAGGAACGTATCCCCTTCCGGAAGCGCAACAGGATCGCTTCCTCATGAAGGTTGTTGTTACTTATCCCAGCAAACAGGAAGAACAACTCATCATCCGTGCGCATATGAATGGTATGAAACTGCCGGACCTGAATCAGGTTGTGGCCATGCAGGAAGTGATGCAGGCCCGCGACCTGACACGCAAGATTTATATGGATGAAAAAGTGGAACAATATATTCTGGACATCGTCTTTGCAACCCGGACCCCGGAAAAATACCGGCTCGATAAGTTGAAGCCTCTGATTGCTTACGGCGGATCTCCCCGCGCCAGCATTAACCTGGCGCTGGCATCCAAGGCCCACGCCTTTCTGAATAAAAGAGGCTATGTGATTCCCGAAGACGTTCGTTCCATTTCAAAAGATGTATTGCGCCATCGCATCGGGCTCACCTACGAAGCGGAGGCGGAAAATATAAATGCAGATCAGGTGGTGGATGATGTGTTGAGAGCTATTGTTGTTCCGTAGTGAATCTTGGTTCTTAGCAGTGGATGGTATATGGTGGATGGTGGATGGAATTTATTGCGTTGATTGTGTGTTGATTTTGTGGTTGGCTTGATTGGCAGCATATTTTTAAACTTTAAAAAATGTGCTATGATCAGCTACAAGAAATTGGACTTATGGATATATTCCATGGAAATGGTGAAAGAAATATATGAGTTGACCAAATCATATCCTAAAGACGAATTGTTTGGATTAATTTCTCAAACAAAAAGGGCAGCGGTTTCCATTCCAACCAATATTGCGGAGGGACTGGGACGCAAATATAAAAAAGACAGCATTCAGTTTCTTCATATTTCAAGAGGATCGGCATATGAAGTTGAAACCCTATTGAGTGTAGCAGTTATGACAAATATGATAAATCAGGAGGCTTATGATCATTTTAATGAAATGGTGGAAAGAATAATCCGTTTATTGAATGGATTCATACATTATCTAGAACAAAAGCCGTATATAGGATAAAACCATCCACCATTCACCATATACCATCCACTATGCTAAGCGCTGCTGAAATACTCAAAAAAGTACGTGAGCTTGAAATCAAAAGCAAACGCCTCACCCGGCACATTTTCACGGGNNTTTAATCACCCTTACAGTAAATTATTTGAAGAGGAAAGGGAGCTTACGGTGATGCTGCTGGTGGATGTAAGCGGAAGCTCTTTGTTCGGGACAGTGAAAGCACGGAAAAAGGACCTCATCACGGAGATCTGCGCCGTGCTGGCTTTTTCCGCCGTGAATAATAACGATAAAGTGGGTTTGATCTTTTTCAGCGACCGGATTGAACGTTATATACCACCAAAAAAGGGCAGAGACCATGCTCTGCATTTGGTGCGTGACCTCCTCATTACCGAACCCTTACAAAGAAAGACAAATATCACACAGGCACTCCGGTTTCTCAACAATACCCTGCGCCAAAAGACCATTACCTTTCTCCTCAGCGATTTCCTCGATGAGAAATATGAAGAAGCATTGCGCGTTGCGGGGAAAAAACATGATCTCATCGGCATCAAAGTGTACGACAAAATGGATATGGAGCTTCCTGAAGCAGGCATGATCGAAGTGGAAGATTCCGAAACAGGCAAAATTGAATGGGTGGATACCCACGATTACATGCAGCGATCTTATTATCAGCAGTCTTTTTTTAAAATGACCGAGCTTACCAAGGCCATATTTCTTAAATCAGGCTCCGATCTCCTGCACATGCGCACCGATGAAGATTATGTCAAGGTGCTTCAGCATTTTTTTGTGGGCAGAAACCGATCCGTATAGGATGCTCAGATCAGCTTTTTATAAAACGGACAATGAGCATGTGGAAATTGTGGACTATTGATTAAGATTGGGAGGTTGCTTAGTGGAAAAGAGAACCTGGCAACTGGCAATCGGGAAAAGAATATGGAGATCAGACGGATGATAGTCGATAAGGAAGAAAAGAAAATAGAGATTGAACAGATGATATCGGGGGATAAAAAAAGGAAATGCCAGAACGATCCGTTAATGATGAATAATCGGGTTAGGAAATTGGAGATTGAACAGTCAAATGTGCAGAACCCGCTGCGCCCCAATTTTTACTTTTTACTTTTTACTTTTTACTTTTTCTTCTCTCCTTCAACCGTCTTCGCCCAGGACAGCCCCTCTGTAAAAACCACTATTGACCGCACCCGCATTCTGATCGGAGAACAACTTCGTTTGGGCATTGACCTTAGCTACCCCACCGGAGAACCTGTGCTCCTTCCCCAACCGGATACCATTCCACATTTTGTAATGGTGGGCAAAGGCAGTGTGGATTCCCTGGTCACCGGCAACAGTACCAGTTATCACCTGGAATGGAAGCTCACCAGTTTCGATTCCGGTTCGAATAAGATACCCGCTTTTCCCATAGCTATCGGAAACGGACATTATCATAGTGATTCCCTGCTCGTGGATGTTTCCTACGGCGACCTGGATTCGGCCAAGGAATACCGCGATATCAAGGGAATTATTGATATTGAAAACCCCGCGGTGGGATATATTGTCTGGGTGGTTATTGCCCTGACAGTTCTCAGTATTATACTTTTTATCTGGTCGTCGACGCGGACCCGCCAGCAGACAGCATCGCCGCAGGTTCCGAAGCAAACCGGTTTATCGCCTTTTGATGAAGCGATGGCTTCCTTGGAGTCCCTCAAAAAAATGGCCCTGGCCGATGCCGCTGCCGTGAAGAAATATTATTCGGGAATGAATGATGCGCTACGCATTTACCTGAGCCGGTCCATGGGTCTGGCGACCATGGAAAGGACAAATGAAGAACTCATCCTCCAGTTGAGCCGCCTGGACATGAATAAGGATTTTTTCTCAAGGCTGGCCGGAACTTTGCGTATGAGCGATTTTGTGAAGTTT
>PLEB01000396.1 GCA_003136915.1 Chitinophagaceae bacterium | reverse complement strand
ATGGGCGACGAAGTGGCTCCCCGCAGGGATTTCATCGAATCACATGCAAAATATGCCCGGCTGGATGTTTAACAATCACTGGAATCCGTTTAAAGAATATTTCAATACCTTTATCGGCTAACCAGTGTTGATCATAACGAACCTTTAAATTTGATAATATGTCTACTGTAACGCTTACAGCATATAATGTAAAAACGAAAGAGAAAAATGTCNNGTTTTCAAATTAAAAATTAAAAATTAAAAATTAAAAATGGGAGCTGGGAGGTGCGTGCCTCTTACCTTAAAACACTCCAATTTTTAATTTTTAATTTTTAATTTTTAAACAAAATCCAAATACTCGTATTTGCCGCCCAGGATTTTGCTATCATCCGCTTCCAGCCATTTATTCAATACCGTAGCGTACACATTTTTGAAATCCAGATTATATTGGAGATCACCTTCAGACAGGTTTGCCAGATCGGGCATTCCATTCAGCGATCCTGCTTTTTTCAGTCCTCCGCTGATTAAAAACATATTGTTGGCTGTTCCGTGGTCTGTTCCGCCGCTCGCATTCTGACTGACCCTTCTTCCAAATTCGGAAAAAGTAATCAGCATTACTTCATGGAAACGATGATTTGATTTCAGGTCGGAAGTAAATACTTTTATGGCTTCATTCATGTCTGAAAATAATTTCTGCTGACGGCCCTCCTGATTAACATGTGTATCAAAACTTCCGAGAGAGAGGTAATAAACCCTTGTATTAATGTCGGAGCAAATGAGAGAGGAAATGGTTTTAAGACTCCTTCCGATCTCTGTATTCGGATAAACCATATTCGTTGGATGAAGCTTGCTCTGAGCAAAAATATAATCGGCTCCCGAAAGGGTTTCCGCCATAACCTGGTATAGATAAGAATTGGTATCGTTTGCACTGTGCGCATTACCCGACTGCAATATCTGTTTGAAGAAAGGATCCTGACTGGCATTGTACAAACGTGCAGGATCCCGTAATGCAATGCCTTTCATCTGTTCTCCGCTCAAAGCAAGACTAAGCATATCATCAATTTCCAGCGCCTGGGTCGGCTTCTCACAATGCTCGCACTGTGAATCCAGCCATCTTCCAAGCCAACCGGAACTCTTGTATTCATTGCTTTTGGACGCGCTTTGCCAGATATCCATGCTGCGGAAATGCGAACGATCCGGATTGGGATAACCCACATTATTCAGGATGGCCAGATTTCCTTCATCATATAAAGATTTAAAACAGGTAAGCTCCGGATGCAGTCCGGCTTCCTCTGAGAGTGTCAGGGTTTTTAACTTGTCAATTCCAAGTGCAGGTCGCTCGCGGTAATAGATATCATTGCGCACGGGAATCACGGTGTTGAGTCCGTCGTTACCTCCGCTGAGTTGCAGCACAACCAACACCTTGTTTCCCGCCCCGAGCTTCCCTGCAGTTTCAAACGCCTTCAGGAATTTCGGAACCAGGAATGAACTGGTAGCCAGGGTGCCCATTTGCAGAAATGCTCTCCTTTTGATCTGCATAAAATAAAATTAACCGGATTTACAGGTTTAACATAGCTGATATTCCGGTGTGCTCATGAACCGGATGGCAGCCGATTGAATCATTGCATTGCGGCCAGACAGGTCCATATATTTTTTCATGCCGGGTTCCGACAATGCCGTCGGCGATTGCAACAACAATTGCTGAATGGCAGTGAATAATTCCGCGTCCGGCTTGTCTTTGAAATGATCGAGAAAAATATCCCAATGGATCCTGGTCCGGATGATCTCTCCGGACCGCAATTTGGCCACGGCCTGTTGCACATCTTTCATTCCCATCATCAGATCATCATCATCCTTTGGCTTCAACAGAATGGCATCGGATGAATAAATAAGCTGGGGAACACGCAACCTCAGCATCAGGCTGGAGCTGTCTATCCAGTGCTTGCCTCCGGGCCAGCCTGCAACATTTGGCGGATTGAATAAAACCTGTCCCAGTAATCGCTGCAGCAGCACCTGAACATCAGGGTTTTCTATTTCCTGGGGTAATTGCCGACGGATTCCAACCAACCATTCCACAGGCGATTTAATATGCGTTCCAATATTTTCTTCATTATAAAACCAATCGCTGCTGAAAATAGAGGCCATTAACTTTTGGATATCATATCCACTCTTATAAAACCTTTCCGCCAGCTCAGCGACCTTTGATTCATCTGCCTGATCGTTTACAAAAAACCGGTAGATTTTCCGGGTTATAAAAACAGCTGTTTGTTTATTATTGAGCAGGATATCCAGTACATCTTCACCGGAAAGGTTACCGGTTTTTCCCAGAAAGATTTTCACGCCATCGTCGTGTTGTCTCTTCCTGAATTCAAATTCTCCCTGCAGACTGGCACCCCAACCGGTAAAAGCACGCGCAGATTCCTTTACATCCACTTCTGAGTAGTTTCCGCGTCCCATGGTGAAAAGTTCCATCAGTTCACGCGCAAAGTTTTCATTGGGATGATCTTTTTTATTCTGGTTGTTGTTCAGGAATTGGATCATGGAAGCGCTTTTGCTCACGCTGTAGAGCAGATCCCGGAAATTTCCGAGTGCATGCTGCCGGATAATATTCAACAGTGCCTGATCATAAAAAATATTTACTGTTTTGGACGCAAAATGGCCGTGCCAGAAAAGAGACATTTTTTCGCGGAGCTGGGCATCACTTTCCGTCATTTCCTGGAGCCAGCGGATATTAAGAGCCTTGATATCCAGAACGGATTGCGTTCTGATATTTTTCTTTTCTTCGGGAGATAAATTTCTTTTCTGTGGAAATGCTGAACCGGATGCCGTCATTACGAGGGATTTCAATGCCGGATCTGCCACATCGAATAGAAGAGGGTCCTTTCGCGAAGATTCAAGTATCGATTTGAATAATTTCTTCGGGGATTCTTTCAGGATCTGCTTTTGCTGATCCGCAGCAGGACCAAATCCTGCGCGCCACAATAAGTGCTGATTTTTGAGCTGATCGCTAATCATCGGCAGCTTTGACCGAAGTAAAGGTGAAAAGTTTAACATCGGAATTTTTGAATTTGGGTTGGCGGTTGGCAACCGTCAACCTAAATTCGATCTGCTCCAAAATAAGCATGCATTACTTCCGGCAGATCTATAAAATCCGGCTGCTGGTGATTTTCAAGCAGGCAAGCAAGAATCCGGGGAAGGGCCAAAGAACTTCCATTGAGGGAATGAAGCAATTGCATTTTACCCTGCACATCTTTGAACCGGATCTTCATGCGGTTTGTCTGAAAGGTTTCGAAATTGGTCACTGAACTTACTTCGAGCCATTTGGCCTGTGCGGCACTAAACACTTCAAAGTCGTAGGTAATTGCAGAAGCGAAAGACATATCTCCGCCGCAAAGACGAAGAATGCGGTATTGAAGATTTAGGGATTTCAGCAGTTGCTCAACGTGCAACACCATTTCATCCAAAGCCGCATAACTTTTATCCGGATGAACGATCTGCACAATCTCTACCTTGTCAAACTGATGCAGTCGATTTAAACCCCGCACATCCTTACCATAGCTACCCGCTTCTCGCCGGAAACAAGGCGTATAGGCAGTCATTCTGATAGGCAGTTCACTTTCTTTCACAATCACATCGCGGTAGATATTTGTCAAGGGCACTTCTGAAGTAGGGATCAGATAATATTTATCTTCCGTAACAAAATACATTTGGGCTTCTTTGTCTGGCAGCTGACCCGTACCAAAACCGCTTGCTTCATTCACCATCAACGGGGGCTGGTATTCGGTAAATCCTGCTTTAGTATTGAAATCCAGAAAATACTGGATCAAGGCCCTTTGCAAACGAGCTCCCTTATGAATGTATACGGGAAAACCGCTGCCGGTGATTTTATTACCGAGCTCAAAATCTATGAGATTGTATTTTTTAGCCAGATCCCAGTGCGGTAGCGGATTTTCAGGAAGCTTTGGAATTTCCCCGCCATCCCTGATCACGACATTATCAGCGGGTGTTCTGCCAGGCGGAACTTCTTTAGCAGGAAGGTTTGGGAGAGAAACCAATAATTCCTGAAGTTGATGATCCAGTTGATTTAATTTTTCCTGCAATGGCGGAATCTCTGCTTTCAGAGAGCTGACTTCCTGCTTTTTTTCCTCTGCTTTTGCCATNNCCGGCGTCCAGATTTTTTACTTTCAGCCGTTCTTTTACAAATTCCGGTTGCTGCCTGATGACCGCTAACTGTAACATGTACCAAAAATTTTGGCAAAGGTAACTGATGCCCGGATAGATTCGGTGATCAGGTTATCTTTGCAGCATGACTGAAAAAGATGATCTTCAGCTCAGGTGGTGGGCCCTGGAGGCGAAATTAATGGAGCGATTCGGAAAGAAGCCTGACATGGAAGCAATCCTTTTCCTGGTTGGCATACAGGAATTCGGCGATCTGCAGGAAAAATTTACCAAAGAACAAAAACAGGATCTGATGCATGTGGCCGTTTGCAGCCTGTTTTCGCAAAGCGGCTATTACGAGTTGGAGAAAGTAGATGAAGAAGGATGGCCTCATTTCCGTCAATTAAAATCACTGCCCGTGATGAACGTGATTGATCAGGAAAATTTCATGAAGGATCACCTGCTGCTCTACTTTGAAAAACAGCAAATCTGATAAATTGAGAGATTCTGGCCATAAAATGTAAGATTTACAAATCCTTCTATATTTGCATCACGAATTTCGCAACGCCTAATTTATTCATTGCATGAGTTTTCCAAAAAATCTCCGCTATACAAAAGAACACGAATGGGTCCGGCTGGAAGATGGACATACTGCCACGATCGGAATTACTGAGTATGCCCAAAGTGAGTTGGGTGATATCGTATACGTGGAGGTTGAAACTGTCGGTAAGACCTTGGAAGCCGGCGCCGTATTTGGAACTGTTGAGGCAGTAAAAACGGTATCCGATCTTTTTCTGCCCGTATCCGGTACGATTGCTGAATTGAATCCTGAGTTGTCCAATGCTCCGGACCTCGTAAACAGCGATCCCTATGGCAAAGGATGGATGATCAAACTCACGGTAACGGACCCTTCCCATATCAATGAACTCCTGACTGCAGATGCCTATGCTTCCCTGGTGGGTTGATTCATTCAGGCAATATATTTACAAATACCGGATTTCTTGGGTCTTACAGTAACATACAATGAGAAGGAACTTGTAGCGGCCCTGAAAGCCAGGAACAATCAGGCGTTCGGGTATCTGTATGATAACTACAGCGGTTCCCTTTACAGTATCATATTACAAATCGTTCAGAATCCAACGCTCGCCGATGATGTGTTGCAGGAAGTTTTTGTGAATATCTGGCGACAGATCGAAACCTATGATCCTGCAAAAGGAAGATTATTTACCTGGATGCTGAATATCAGCAGGAATGCGTCGATTGACCTGCTCAGATCCAAGAATTATCAGGATAGCAAGAAAAACCAGGAATTAAAGGATAACGTATATCAGGGAACCCGGTCAACCCAAATCAGCACAGATGCTATCGGGCTGACTAGATTCCTGGCGAAACTTCGACCTGATTATCGCGTTTTAATAGAACTTGCCTATTTTAAGGGCTACACACATGAGGAAATTGCGGAAATCGAGCATATCCCTCTGGGAACCGTTAAAACAAGGATCAGAAATGCCCTAATGCAACTAAGAGAATTTTTAAAATAAGTGAACACCCAGGAATACATATCAAGCGGCATTGTAGAAAGCTATGTTCTCGGACTTGCCAGTTCCGAGGAGGCGATCGAATTCGAACTCATGTGCTCCGAGCATTCAGAAGTTCGGGCTGCCCGGATAACTTTTGAAATGGAGCTGGAAAACCGCCTGTCCCTGCAGCGCGTCGCCCCTCCGCGCGAACTGAAATCCAGGATATTCTCCCTGATCGGGATGGAAGAAGTTAAGCAGGAACCTCAGGTCCTCCAAAGCAGGCCGGCGCTCATTCCCAGGGTCGGATTCCCTCGTTTTATCGCTGCAGCTTCGGTTATCCTGTTACTGGGAAGTGTAATGCTTAACCTGTATTTGCTCAACCAGTACAAGCATTCCATCGCCCAATACAAAGAGCTCGTGGAGAGCCAGGCGCAGCTTGCCAATGCAAACCATTCGTTAAATACAAAAATGCAGCTCTTCGAAACCGCGCTCTATCAAATGAAAGATCCCCGGATGGAGATCGTGAAAATGCCCGCAGTCGCGACAAGTCCTTCTGCGTCCAGCATGGCAACCGTTTATTGGGATACCAGTTCCAGGCTAGTGTGGCTGTTGGTGAATCAGCTTCCAAAGCCGGCAAGCGGTAAACAATATCAACTATGGGCCATTGTAGATGGGAAGCCTGTGGATGCGGGTATTTTTGATGTAGACGAAGGAATTCCATTCGTAAAGCTTAAGACTATTCCCCGGGCCCAGGCTTTTGCCATTACCCTGGAAAAACAAGGTGGCAGTCTAAAGCCAAACATGGATGCCATGTATGTCATGGGTAAAGTAACCGGATAGGGTCTTATCTTCGTTCCGTAACACTTATGCAATCAATAAAAAAACTATTCGCAAAACGGTATCCGGCAATACTCTGGACTATTGTTATTTTTATTCTCCTTGCCATTCCAGGCAATATGATTCCCTCCGAAGCCACTTTCAGCATTTCTAATTTTGACAAATACGTGCACATTAGTATTTTCTTTGTTTTCGTGCTGTTATGGTCATTTTATTTTGCTGCCAGACCTGAAGAAAGTAAAAAGTTAAGGAAGTGGTTCTTTTTGGTTTTTATTATTGCATGCCTATATGGAACTGCAATGGAGTATGTTCAAAAGTATTTTATTCCTTTCCGGGATTTTGATCTGTACGATATTCTCTCAGACGTGATCGGATCCTTAGCCGGTTATATTGCAGCGAGTTTAATTTTTCCCCTCAGCAAAAAAGTAATATAGTTCTTTCCGGCCATCATGATCTTCCATACGATCAGGTTGTATGGAGTAGAAGAAATTGCTGTAAAAGATAAGCCCCTGTGGAAACAGGGGCCGTAACCAAAACTAACTGCTTATGAGAAAATTGACTTTTAAACTTTATGTTGATTATGTTTCAAATCACATGCCAAAGTTAGGAACGATTTTGTTAAGAAACTTATAAGAGATTTCAATATTGACAATTGACTAGTTAAATGACGAAAACCCAACTTAACAATTTAGTTATTATTGCTGAACTAACTTTTCTGAATTTTCGGCAAACTGAAGGGCGTCAATAAATTCCTGCAATTCACCATTTAATATATCATCCAGATTATATACCGTTAAGCCGATACGATGGTCTGTAACCCGCCCCTGCGGATAATTGTACGTTCTTATCTTGGCCGAACGATCACCCGTACTTACAAGGCTTTTGCGATGCCGCGAAATTTCTTCTTCCTGCTTTCGCACCTCTTCTTCATATAACTTGGTACGAAGCATTTGCATGGCTTTTTCCCTGTTTCCTAACTGGCTTCTTTCTGTCTGGCAAATGATAACGATTCCTGTTGGAATATGTGTCAACATTACTTTGGTTTCCACCTTATTTACATTTTGGCCGCCGGCGCCGCCCGCGCGAAA
>PLEB01000377.1 GCA_003136915.1 Chitinophagaceae bacterium | reverse complement strand
TTATCACGTGCTTTTCCTTTCGGGTAATCCAGGCTTTCAGCGTATCTGTGGGATATTTCAGCGTGTCGTTCCTGACCATGAAATTGGCAAATTTTCGCCATTCTTTTACCCGCACACATCCATGGCTTATGGCACGGTAGGGCTTGCCGAACATCCAGCGAACATTCGTATCGTGCAGGTATACACTGTACTTATTCCTGAAATTAAATTTGATAACACCCAGGGAGTTATCATCACCTTCCCGCTGCTTGATCTGATAAGGAAAATGATTTTTGTTAAGTTTGGCCCAATTGATACGATGCGGATCCATTACGCTATCGTCATTGTCAACCACCATCAGGTTCTCGGTTGTGAGAAAATCCACATTATGCTTGATCTTCGGCAGCATTTCCTTGAAAATAATACTATATGGAACCGTCCATTGAGGCATCGTGATGAAATTTGAAATATCGCTGGTGAGTACAGGCGTCCTGGTCTGTGGACCACCTACGATAACCCGCGAACTAAAAACCAGCGTGTCATGATCCCAGACTTCCATGGTATAACTCGGAAGATTCACCCATACATAGGTTTCCGCCAATGTATCCGGAAGCTGCTTATAACGGTCAAGTGTAATCGCAATGCGTTTGAATTTCTCCTCGTCGGTGTTGTTGAGCTTATCGATCAGCGGATCTGAGATCCTGCCCGTAAGCCGGAATCCATATTTCTTCTGATACTTTCTGATGACGGATTTAAAACCGGTTGTGTCCAACGCCGGCGTACTATCAGCCAGATTTCCCGTTTCTTCCAGGCGTTTCTGAAGCAATTTAAAAAAGCTCACGGAATCTGAATAAGGATATGGAAGATAGGTATAAGCTGGAAAGCTGGCACTTGCTAAAAATGCCGGCAAGTATGCCTTTAAAGAGTCATATCCTCTTGATTTCGGCTCGAGTCCGTGTAAAACACTGGCTACGTTTCTCTGCTGAAATGCCTGATACAAAGCAGTTGTATAAAAACTGTCTGGCAATAACGAGTCGGTGCGCAGGGTTACACTATCATATGGAATTCTTCCATGCTTCAGGTCCTTTGCCAAAAGAAAAAATGCATCTGTCATCAGCAGATCGGCTCTGGCCAGTAAGGCTGCGTTCTTCCTGGCATTGGTATCTACCTGGAAAACGCGCTGAATAAATGCCAAAATATGATCATGGTAATCATTGGGGAACAGTCCGAGTAAACGGCAATTACTGATAAATGCCAGTAGGGAATCTCCGGTTGGGGTTGTTTGATCCTCGTTAAACCATTGCGGGCGATAACGGTTGGCGTCGTAGAAACTATCCACAAGAGAATTATAGGAAAAATTCACCGAATCATTCAGCTTGCCTTTGTTCTGTTTCAAATAGTCAAGGGTAGTCCGGATATCTTCCATCATTCTCTCTGAAAGTTTTGCCGGATTGGCCACTAAATCCTTCTCAGGCGCTTTCTTGCGGCTATTTTTGCATTGAATAAGGGAAAAGGTTAGAGCGAGTAAAACCAATAAACAAAAACACCGATATCTCATCTGCATGAATCAGGTTTAAATAACAAAATAAGGGGAACCAGTCCTTTAAAGAAACAACTTATTAGATGAAAAACAAAATAATGCCACACGGGCTGTTCCGGGGTCTTTTTGCGATATGTCTAACAATAATTTCACTGTCTGCAATTTCCCAGGTGTTGCCTCACAGCGCCTATGGCCTGCCCATTGTCAACAGCGTTCCACTTTACTATCAAATGCTGAACGGTCACCCTGAAAAAAAAATGCAGGCTGTATTGGGTCAGGTCGGACTTCTTCCGGATCTCCGGTATTCGACGAAAAATAATTTCATGAAGAGCGTTCTCTATCCGGAAAAACCTCAGGTAATTTATCTGAGACAACCCGTTGTCCGGGCGCTTGTCCGCGTATTGAAGGATCTTTCCGAAATGGGTCTGGGACTGAAAGTTTTTGATGCTTATCGTCCCTACGCTGTAACCGTCGAGCTCTGGGAGAAAGTGCACGACTCCCGGTATGCTGCAGACCCTGCCAAAGGAAGCGATCACAACCGGGGAATAGCTGTAGATCTGACTTTGATGGATTTGAAAACCCATAAGTCAGTGGAAATGCCGACCGGATTCGACAACTTTACCGACTCCGCACACCAGGATTTTATGAAACTCGGTTCCCGGGAATTAGAGAATCGAAGACTCTTGAAACAGGTGATGGAAAAATATGGATTCATTGCCCTGAATACTGAATGGTGGCATTTCAGTTGGCCTCATCCGGAAAATTTTGCGCTGCTGGACCTGAGTTTTAGCCAGCTCAAAGAAATTACGGAAAAAAGATGAAACGCTAACCAGATCTGTAATCATCCTTATTCTCTTGGCAATACCCTCGGAATTCTTTGTTCGAGCATGAGAAAATCCGCGAGTACCATGGCCGTGACGGCTTCCAGCACTACAGGTACACGAAGGGCTATGCAAAGATCATGTCGGCCTTTTACAGAAAAGTTTTCCATTTTACCCGTTTCCAGGTTCAAAGTATATTGTTCTTTGGGTGTGGAAGAAGTAGGTTTGACAGCAATGCGGAAAACCAGCTCGTTCCCATTCGTAATTCCCCCCACCACACCACCGGCATGATTGGTAAGGGTTTTCCCTTCTCTATTCTCAATAGCATCATTATGCTCCGTGCCAAACATTTTCGCTGCAGCAAAACCGGTACCGAATTCGATTGCTCTGACTGCAGGAATTGCAAATACGATATGTGCGATCTGGGATTCCACGCTGTCAAAAAATGGTTCACCAAGAGAAGCTGGAACTCCATTTACGCGGCATTCAACAATCCCGCCGACAGAATCCTTGGCATCGATGGCTTTCTGAAGCCCTGCCTCAATATTTTTTAACCCGCCAATCTCTGTAATTTCAGCCGCTACCTGCGTCTGAATACTCTTCAATAATTTCTTGGCGACAACGCCTCCTGCAACGAGTGCCGCTGTCAGCCGTCCGCTGAAATGTCCGCCACCGCGATAATCTTCAAACCCTCCAAATTTTTGATGGGCCACAAAATCGGCATGGCCCGGCCTTGGAATGGCGCGCAGTTTTTCATAATCGGAGGACCGTGCATTATTGTTTTCAAACAAAATAGTGATGGGCGCGCCTGTAGATCGCTCATTGAAAATCCCCGATTTAAAAATAGGCAGATCAGATTCCTGCCTTGGTGTGGTCCCTTTTTGTGTTCCACCTTTTCTTCTTTCCATATCTGCGGCAAAGTCTTCCACTGTCACGGGCAATCCTGCCGGGCAGCCGTCAATGACGAGGCCAACGCCCGTTCCATGCGACTCTCCGAAAATGCTTATTCTGAAAATGCGGCCAAATGAATTCATAAAAAAGAAATCTTGTCAAATTCCATTATAATGCCTCTTAAATCCTTAGTCTAATGCCCTCTCAATAAATCTTATCCAGTAAATGAATCGAAGCACCCAGTTTTTCCAAATCCCTGAAAAATTCCGGATAGGATTTATTTATCGCATCAGCCTTTTCTATCATCACTGGACCATTCGCGCGCAGGGCCGCAACGGCCGTTGCCATAGCAATGCGGTGGTCATAGTGGGAGTGAACAGCGGCGGCGTTCAGCGCATGAGCACCCTTTATGCCCATGGTATCCCCGTTCACCAGAATATCGACACCCATCTTGGCAAATTCTTCCTGCAAACTCAGTGCGCGGTTACTTTCTTTATGGGCCAGACGGCTTACCCCTTTAATAAAACTGGATCCATGACAACAGGATGCAAGCGCGACTAAGGGCGGAAATAGATCCGGGCAATCCGTTGCATCGAAATGAAAGGCTTTTAATGTCAGCGGCC
>PLEB01000161.1 GCA_003136915.1 Chitinophagaceae bacterium | reverse complement strand
TTATCACTCGCAATTCAGCTTTCACGCAAAGGTTATTGCGTTGCTTTATTTGAAAAAGAAACCTATCCTTTTCATAAAGTTTGCGGTGAGTATATCAGCATGGAGAGCTGGGATTTTCTAACTGAGTTAGGGTTACCACTGAACGAATGGAACCTGCCGCGGATAGGGCGGCTAATTATCAGTGCGCCCAATGGCAGGTCAATTTCAGAGACGCTGCCACTGGGCGGTTTTGGTATCAGCCGATTCAAGCTTGATGCCGCGCTGGCAACCATTGCCAGGGATGCGGGTGTATTTTTGTTTGAAAATACGAGAGTTACGGGAACGGAATACGAAAATGAAATTTTCAGCATCAGTACCGCTGCAGGTTTGTTTCGCGCCCGCATGGTTTGCGGATGTTATGGAAAAAGAAGCAACCTGGATGTTAAATGGAAACGGTCATTCATTCATACCTCCCGCAAAGCAAACTACGTTGGCGTAAAATATCATGTGCGGGCTTCATTCCCCGCCGAAGAGATTGCGTTGCATAATTTCTCCGGTGGTTATTGCGGAATTTCTAAAATTGAAGGAGACCGTTATTGTCTTTGCTATCTGACGCTGGCAGAAAATTTAAAAAAAAGCGGACATTCCATTCAGGAAATGGAAAACAGAATACTCGAAAAAAATCCGAAGCTTCGCGAGGTATTCGCGCAGGTAGAGTCTTTGTATGAGAACCCATTGACGATATCACAGATCAGCTTTGCAAAAAAAACACAATTGGTCGATCATGTTTTATGTGTGGGTGATGCGGCAGGCATGATAACACCCTTATGCGGAAACGGTATGAGCATGGCTCTGCACGGATCAAAAATTGCGGCGGCCTGTCTGGATAAGTTTTTTGGAAATATGTATGATCGCGCCCGGATGGAGGCGGACTATCAAAAGCAATGGAACCGGACTTTCGCCGGACGCCTTCGGACAGGACGCGTCCTGCAGCATTTTTTCGGTAATCCTTTTTTATCAACACTGTTGCTCCAGACGCTCAAGCCTTTTCCAGGTATCATCCGGAGCCTCATCCGGAGCACGCATGGGGAAGGATTTTAAAGGTCTCTGGTCTTTTCCTGACAGCTTATCAATTCAGTGTTTTTTCCCGGTATTTCATTACGGCTTTGATCTCCAGATAAGAAAATGCTCCCCCCAGGCTTTCCTTCACAGGACTAAGCAGAGCATCTCCTGCCACACGGATGGCTTCCAGAATGGGGTCAATTTTTTCCTGTGCCACCAATTCATGAATATCTACTTCTCCTGTTACGATAAATGAAGTGAGGTGATTTTCAATAGTAGTTACGGCAAGTCCTCTCAACCTGGCAATTTCCGTAACCGTTTTATTTTCTCTGAATAAAGCAAGGCTTAATCGCCGGGTTTCCCCTTTTTTTACTTTCGGAGCCGCTTCCTCCTTTTTCCCTTTTTCAACAGCGGGCGAAACAGGATTGATCAAATCAAACAAATCATTCACATCTAATCCCTTTACCAATCCCTCGCTCATACGCACTGCCTGTTTAAGCTGTTCCTTTTTAAGAAGCAATGTTCTTTCGAGTCCGGCTAATTCTTTCGCATACTTTTTAGCCCTGGCTGTTTTCCGCGATTCTGTTTTTCGTTTTTCAACAGCATTCACCAGCAGATCAACCTCCTTAAAGAAATAGTTGCCGGCCGCAACGATCCTCTGCTGCAAGGGTCCATACCCATCTTCTTTTGCAGACAATAAAAGCGTGGAAAGCTGTTTTCCAAATTTCTCTGCCACGAGCACATCTTCTTCTACTTTATCAAGCATATGCTTTGCCCAGGCCGCTACCTGATCTTTTGACTGAATCAAAAGATTGCCATGGGTTTCATAATGATTCCGGAACACGGCGGAAATTTTCGACCATTGAAAAGCTTCTTCAATCAGGCGCAATACAAAAACCGCTTGCTCCTGTTGCAGGCGCTCCTGCAGTTGGAATGAGGCTAATTCAGCCTGGGAAAAGGCGATTACCCGGGGGTCGGTCATGATACTTCCCGCATGAATCCGTGAATACAATACCAATCCTTCTAAGGAGGTCAGTCTGCTCAGGGCAACGTATACCTGGCCTGGCGCAAAAGAAGCTCCTGCATCGATAATGGCTTTGTCAAAAGTGAGTCCCTGACTCTTATGAATGGTAATGGCCCAGGCCAGGCGTACCGGGTATTGAATAAAACTGCCGATGGTCTCTTCTTCCACCGTTCCCTTTTCGCGGTTATAATGATACCTGATATTATTCCAGGTTTCTTTTTCTATCTCCAGTTCGCCCGTTTCATCCGGGAAGCGAACCCGGATTTCAGTTTGCGTAATACCGGAGACAGTACCGATCTTTCCATTAAAATACCTTCGGTTCTCGCCTTTATCATTTTTTACGAACATCACCTGCGCGCCTTTCTTCAGCCACAATTGGGTTTCGGCGGTCACCGATCCGGGATCGAAATCGCCGTTCATCTCCGCTTCAAAAGAAAAGCCTGAGCCGGACAACTTTGCCAGCTCATGCTTATTGATGGCATCGGCTCTTGCATTGTGCGTGGTGAGCGTGATGTATTGTTCACCATAGGCCGGTTGAAACCCGGGTTCGTAACGCTTATGGAGGACATTGAATTCATTTTCAGTAATCATATTATTGCGAATGCTGTTCAGGAGATCTATGAAAGCAGCATCTTTTTGGCGATATATCTTTTTCAAAGAAATATATACCATGGAGCAATCCTTCAAAACCAATGCGTCAAAAAAGAAAGGGCTTTGGTAGTAATTCCTGAGTACCTCCCAGGCTGATTTATCCACAACAGGAGGAAGCTGGTGAAGGTCTCCTATGAAAAGGACCTGCAGGCCACCAAATGGCCGGGAAATCTTTCTGTAATGCCTGAGAACAGCATCTATAGCATCCAGCATATCAGCGCGAAGCATGCTCACTTCATCGATCACCAGCAGATCGAGTTCCTGAATAAGTTCTTTTTTAGACGCAGAAAAACGAATGTTTTTTAAAAGGGCAGATTCATCTGTAAACAGACCGGACTGGCTCCAGCTATTTGAAGTTCCGGGTATAAACGGACGGAAGGGTAATTGGAAAAAGGAATGCATGGTAACGCCTCCGGCATTAATGGCAGCTACTCCAGTTGGGGCTACAACGGCCATTTTCTTATTGCCGTGTTCCCTGATATATTTCAGAAAAGTTGTTTTGCCGGTTCCCGCCTTTCCGGTAAGAAAAATATGCTGGGCAGTTTGGTTGACAAACTGAAGTGCAAGCCGAAAATCCGCATTGGAGAGGTCCGTTCGTGGCATGCGGCAATATAAGAAATGAAAATTGATGACAAAGGTTGAAAATATCAGGCCGGAAGCCCTGAAATTTCTAATTTTACAAGATAATAATTTTCAAACTGGCCCACTTGCGTAGACCGGGTAACCTTCCTTCTCACAAAAACTCATTATTTTGATTCCATGAAAATACTATTGATCCTTTGTTTCAGTCTTTGCTGCCTGCTCTCATTCTCGCAACCGAAAGAATCATTTT
>PLEB01000387.1 GCA_003136915.1 Chitinophagaceae bacterium | reverse complement strand
ATTTTGCCATATGCGAACCAAGTTACCTGGCGGCGCTCGATTACTATGACAAGGAAAATTTTTATTTTATCAACCTGGGAGATTGCGAGGAGCTTTGGGAAAACACCATTTTCGGTATCATGAAGCACAACCAGTCGGTCTTCGGAAGAGAAAAGCTTTTTATTAACCGGAATGCCTACTGTAAAGTTTTTGGTAACCACGACCTTTTCTGGGATAATGACCCGCTTGCCGGGACATGTCTGAAAAAAATTTATGAAACGGTCATCCCGATCTATACAGGCGTGGTTATGCGCGCAGGACTGGACAACGGGGCAGCGATCGATATCTTTTGCACGCATGGCCACCAGGGAGACAGGCAAAGTGACGGGAATGCCTTCAGCAAATGGTTCGTGAGTTATATCTGGGGCCCGCTCCAAAGTCTTCTTGAAATCAATACAAATAATCCATCGACCAATGACCACTTAAAGACCCTGCATAACAGTTATATGTATGAATGGAGCGCCGGTCAGGAAAATGTCCTGCTCGTAACAGGTCACACGCATCAGCCTGTTTTCGATTCAATGACGCATCTTGAAAGATTGTATTGTAAATTGGATGAAGCCAGAAATGCCGGTGATGCGGGTGCCATTCAGAAAATTGAATCTGAAATTCCCCGGCGTCAGCGGGAATATGATTTTGTGCACCATTCCCTTAAGGACATGAAGCCATCCTATTTCAATTCCGGCTGTTGTTGTTTTGATGATGGAACCATTACAGGGATTGAGATCAGTTCGGGTTTTATCCGTCTGATCAAATGGAGTTTGATCAATGGAAAACCCCAAAGGGTGGTGGCAGAAGAAGAGCGTCTGACGGATATCGCCGGAAGGATCGGAAAAGCCGTTGCTGCTCTTTAATAGGCAGGTTATCATGAAAGTAAAGCGGGGACCTGAAGATGAAGTTTGCAGACTTCATTGAGTTTCCTCGCCAGATAATGTGTAAGCTCAGGAGAATAGGCTTCATCATGCACGTGCATGAAAAAAAATATCTCACTTATGCCGGCGGCCAGCCATGTTTTTATTCTTTTGGCCCATTCGTCGCAACGGGTATAATCGGTCGCATGCAGACTATTCCCTACAAACCGTATGAAAGTTTTGGGAATGGTTAGGTGCATGTGACAGCAATCCCTCCGGCCCGCGGTATCCGTGATTACAATGCCCATTTTCATGGAAGCCAGGGCAGATAATAATTCCTTGAAAATAGAATCGTTCCTGAACCATTCCGGATGCCGCACTTCCACAAAAAAAAGCATATCAGCCGGGAGGGATTTCAGGAATGCAAGCATTTCATTTTTTCTTTTCGGCCCGAAGGATTCACTAAATTGAATGAATACAGGCCCCAGATGGTCTTCGAATGCAAGTATACCCCGAAAAAATTCCTTTGTCAGAAAACCCTTGTCCTTTAGATTTCCGCGGTGCGTAATGCCTTTGTACATCTTCGGACAGAATTTAAAATCTTTGCCGCCGGCCACCTTGTTCCAGCGCCCGATCCCTGTGGCTCCATAGATCTTATAGTGCGTGGCATTAAGCTCTATGCTGTTGTAATGCTGAATATATTGCCTGAGAAAATCCCGCTTCTTTGTTTTGGGAGGGTAGAGTTTTCCGACCCACTCTTTTCTTCCCCATTTTGCACATCCGAGATAAGTCCCGGGCTTCCCTTTTTTGCCTGGAAGAACCGTTTTATTCCATGCGGGCTCTTTTGGCAGCCTGAAAAGGACCGCGTCCAGATTTTTAGGCTCTATTCGTCCAAAATCCATGTTAATATCAGGGTTTAAGGAACTGTGTAAATACTTCTCAGCTGTTACTTATTTTCCTCAAATATATTTCCGGATTCCTAAAATAGCCCGATCCTCAGGGGAAATAAAATTTGGTACGATACTTTCTGTATATAATGTTCAATTGTTAACTCGAAGCGGATAGATTGGTAAATAATCATCAATCCCTTCTTGATCTGCCTGAGCGGATATAATAACTGGAGACTCTCAATCAAGGAGTCTCTGGTTTTTTTTTGAGGGAATAAGCCGGGCCTACATGCTCGCGTGTAAATAGTCTTTTAGCTGGGAAATGGTTTCCTGCTGGTGCTGGATGGTTTCACGGATCAAATCGTGGATGGAAACAATTCCATATATTTTATCGTTCTCAAATACTGGCAAATAACGAATATTATTGTCTGCCATCAATTGCATGCAATGCTCCACACTGTCTTGCAGGTTCACTGCAGGCAGGTCGTTTGACATGATCTCGGATACGGGCGTATCGGTGGAAGACTTTCCTTTCAAAATCACTTTCCGTGAATAATCCCTTTCTGTCATTATGCCAAGATACTCCTGGTTGTCTATCACCATGACGGAGCCGATGTTTTGAATCGACATGATCCGCAGCGCTTCGAGAACCGAAGTGACGGGAGATACTGCCGTGATTTTTCTTTCCTTATGGAGGAAGATCTCAGCTACTTTTTTCATGATGCAAGTTTGGAGTGAACAATCGTAGTCGGGTAAATTAGTGATTTTTTCTGATAAAAGGCCGGAATGTTGGCGCATGGCCCCGAAGCCTGGCAAGGGATGGACTTTAAATGCGGATCTATAAGGGTAAATACTTATAAATCAACAAATAAGAAAGGATAATATCAGAATCTTTCGAATTAAAACCATGTCGATCAGGTGCTATTTATGGCGGCAGATCAGTCTCAAAGGCCAGGAAGAAACCTGATTTGTGCAGATGCTGATTAAGGGGTAATTTCAATTTACAAAACCGGTTTATTTATGACTAGTCATCTTTTGTTAGCTATGCCAGGCGGCAGTGAGTGGATACTGATCATTTTAGCAGTGCTGATCTTATTTGGGGGAAGAAAGATCCCGGAATTTATGAGAGGCCTTGGTAAAGGAATGCGGGAATTCAATGATGCAAAAAATAATGTAAAGCAGGAATTTGAAAATGGAGTAAACGATCCGAAAAAACCTGAGGCTAAGAGTTGATTTCCATCAACCATCAACTCTCAACCATCAACTCATCTTTCCTGCGCGACCGGCGGCAGGTCCCTCTTCATCAATTCGTTCCG
>PLEB01000149.1 GCA_003136915.1 Chitinophagaceae bacterium | reverse complement strand
CAGTGTAGATTGTAAGATCGTTCTCAGAAAAGTGAAACTGTATATTATAAACAAAAAGAACCCGCGCTTCAAACAACGTCAGTGATAATCCTGATGTTACGGTTTTCAATTAATCAATCAGTAATAAAAAATAAAAGATGGCGCGTATTGCCGGAGTGGACTTACCAAAAAACAAGAGAGGAGAAATCGGACTGACCTACATCTACGGGATCGGGCCTTCCACGGCCAAGTATATCCTCTCCAAGGCGGGGATCAGCGTGGATAAAAAAGTTTCCCAGTGGGATGATGAAGAGCTCAATGCCATCCGGAATATTATTACGAATGAGTTGAAGGTAGAGGGCGCACTTCGTTCGGATGTTCAGATGAGCATAAAGCGTTTGCTGGATATCGCGTGTTACCGCGGGGTAAGACACCGGAAGGGTTTGCCGGTTCGTGGTCAGCGTACGCGCACCAATAGCCGCACGCGCAAAGGAAAACGCAGAACGGTTGCTGGTAAAAAGAAAGCGCCTAAAAAGTAGTTTAAGCAGCACTCGAATGGGATGTGATTGAAATAAAGCACCATTTTCAGAGTCAATACCAGATACCGGGTGCGGGAGGAGGATTGATTCGATCCGGCAGAGCCGGGGACATTATAAAAAAGATTACCTATTTCGAACAATGGCAAAAGCACAACAGCAACCCAGCGCTAAAGTCGCGGCAAAAAAAAGAGTGGTTAAAGTGGACACATATGGGGATGCCCATGTATCAGCCAGCTTTAACAATATTATCATCAGCATTACAAATAAGAGTGGTCAACTCATTTCCTGGAGCAGCGCCGGTAAAATGGGATTCAAAGGTTCAAAGAAGAATACGCCCTACGCAGCGCAGATGGCGTCTGCCGATGCGGCGAAAACAGCCCTGGATGCAGGTCTGAAGCGAGTGGATGTGTATGTGAAGGGTCCGGGATCCGGAAGGGAAAGTGCCATTCGTTCCCTTGCGAACAACGGCATTGAAGTTGTGATGATCAAGGACGTAACGCCGCTGCCACACAATGGTTGCCGTCCGCCAAAAAAGAGAAGGGTTTAAACAATGTGGAAATGTGCTAATGTGAGAATGCGAAAATTCTTTTCATTTACACATTTGCACATTTACATATTAGCACATTTTATAACAAGCTGGCCAGGATTCCATTTTAAGATTTTTCATAATCCTGTCCGGGTACTTAAAAATCTGATACATAATTATGGCACGTTACATCGGTCCGAAGACCAAGATCTCCCGCATGTTTGGGGAGCCAATTTTAGGAAATGGTAAATGGCTGAATAAAAACAGCAACCCGCCCGGTCAGCATGGAGCATCCCGCAAGCGTAAAACGCTGGGAGAATATGCACTCCAGCTGAAAGAAAAGCAAAAAGCAAAATACACTTACGGTGTACTCGAGCGTCAGTTCAGAAAGACTTTCGAAGAGGCAGCCCGCCGCAAAGGGGTAACAGGTGAAAACCTGATCCGTTTGCTCGAAGCGCGTCTGGACAATACGATTTACCGTTTGGGCATAGCGCCTTCACGACCCGGTGCACGCCAGCTGGTTTCTCATAAGCATGTTACTGTGAATGGAGAAGTAGTTAATATTCCTTCTTTTCAGCTAAAGCCCGGTGATATCATCGGACTCAAACCTTCCTCACAGGGTAATACGGGGATCACCAGCGCGACCAAGGGAAAGGGTAACCGGATCAACTGGCTGGATTGGAATGAAACCGAAATGAAAGGCACTTTCATCGCTTATCCGGAAAGGGAAAGTGTTCCGGAAAATATTAAGGAACAGCTGATCGTGGAGTTGTACAGTAAGTAATCGCATTCATCATTTATAAATAATCGAAAATTTAAATATGGCCATTTTAAATTTCCAGAAACCAGACAAAATCATTCTTCAAAAAGCAACTGATTTCGAAGCCCTGTTCGAATTCCGTCCTTTGGAGCCGGGTTACGGCGTAACCATCGGGAATGCCCTGCGCAGGGTATTACTAAACTCCCTGGAAGGATATGCGATCATTGGTGTTAAGATTGAAGGAGCAGATCACGAATTTGCAACGTTGAAAGGCGTTACGGAAGACGTGGTGGAGATTATCCTGAATCTCAAGCAGGTGCGATTCAAAAAGAAAGTGGATCATGAAGTGACCCAGGAAAAGATCAACCTCAGCCTGAAAAACAAAACGGAATTCACAGCAGCAACAATTGGCGAAGTATTACCCAGCTTTGAAGTAATGAATCCCGGCCTGCTGATCTGCACCATGGATGCTTCAGCCCGTCTGGATATTGAAATCACGATCGGCAAGGGCCGCGGATATGTTCCTGCAGAAGATAATAAGCCCAAGGACGCGATATTCGGATATATTCCTACCGATGCGATTTTTACGCCGATCAAGAACGTAAAATATTCCATAGAAAATACGCGTGTGGAACAGAGGACGGATTTCGAAAAACTATTGATGGAAGTATCCACTGATGGTACGATCCATCCGGAAGAAGCAGTGAAACAAGCTTCCCGCATTCTGATCCAGCACCTGATGATCATCACAGACGAGAACATTACTTTCGATAATAAGGAAGAAAAGAAGGAAGACCTGGTGGANNGAGCAAACGCTTCAGCTACGCAAAGTGCTGAAGACGCCGCTGGAGGACCTTGATCTTTCCGTACGGGCATTTAACTGCCTCAAAGCAGCAAAGATCAACAGCTTGAGCGAGCTGGTCACCTACGAACAGGAAGACCTCATGAAATTCCGGAATTTCGGTCAGAAATCACTGGCAGAGATCGAACAGGTTTTGCATGAAAGAGGCCTTCATTTTGGAATGGACCTGAGCAAGCTGAAGCTGGATGATGAGTAATCCAATTTGAAAATTTGAAGATGTGCTGATTTGAAAATAATTGGCTGTTTCATTTTCAAATTTTCAAATTTTCAAATTATCCTGTATTCCTGACACGGTACAGGGTTCTAAAACAAAACATCATGCGTCACGGAGACAAAATCAACAATCTGAGCCGAACTGCCTCGCACCGCAGCGCGCTGCTAAGCAACCTGGCTATCCAGCTGATCGCCAATAAAAGAATCGTTACCACCCTGGCAAAAGCGAAAGCGCTCAGAACTTATGTGGAACCGCTGATCACCAAGGCAAAAGAAAATACCACGCACCAGCGCAGGATAGTGTTCAGCTACCTGCAGGATAAAGAAGTGATCACTGAACTTTTCAGTACCGTCGCAGAAAAAATAGCCGGACGGCCTGGCGGTTATACCCGGATCATCAAGCTTGGGAAACGCCAGGGAGACGCAGCTGAAACAGCAATGATCGAGCTGGTGGACTTCAACGAGATCTACGGCAAAGGAAAGGGAGAAGCAAAGGAAAGTGGGAAAAGAACCCGTCGCGCCGGTGGCCGCAAAAAGACGGCAGAAAAAACGGAAGCAGCCGAACCGGCAGCCACAGCCAAAGGAGCACCTGCTGCAACCAAGGAAGAACACGGAAAAAAAGAAGAGCTGGGGAAAAAAGAAGAACATACAAAAAAAGAAGAACCCGCAAAATAAACATGCATTCCTTTTTGAAAAACATGAAGCCCTCCACAAGAGGGTTTTTTAATGGGGGGAAATAATTTGATAATTTGAAAATTTGATAATTTGAAAATGGGATGAAGAACGAGCGTTTTGAATTCGAGTTCCTGCACAAAAGGCATTTTCAAATTATCAAATTTTCAAATTATCAAATTGTTCTCCACATTTTCCTTTTCTTTGCAAAACTTTTCTACACCCATGCCCGCATCCCCAATTCAACATCCCGCAATTCTGGTTCTTCAGGACGGTACTGTTCACCATGGGAAAGCCTATGGGAAAATCGGTACTACGGCGGGGGAGATTTGTTTTAATACCGGAATGACCGGCTACCAGGAGGTATTTACCGATCCAAGCTATTTCGGGCAGGTCCTGATCATGAACAGCGTCCACATCGGAAATTATGGGGTGAAAGATGAGGATGTGGAATCGGATAATGTGAAGATCAGGGGACTTATCGGACGGAACCTGGAGGAGCAATTCTCCCGTATCCAGGCAAAGGGATCCCTGGACGACTACCTCAAGGCAAATCATATCGTTTGCATCGAAGGAGTGGACACCCGCGCGCTCGTGACCCACGTACGTGTTAAGGGAGCCATGAACTGCATTATCTCTTCAGAGATCCTGGATATGGATGAGCTGAGAGCCAGGTTGGCAGGAGTGCCGGAAATGGACGGACTGGAACTTGCATCAGCTGTTTCCACCGCAACAGCTTATGAAGCCGGTGATTCGGCTTCTCCCTATCGCGTTGCCGTGCTGGACTATGGTGTCAAAAGGAATATCGTAAAATGTATGATAGACCGGGGCGCTTTTGTAAAGGTATTCCCTGCGAAAACGGATCTGTCTGAATTAAAAGCCTTTTACCCAACCGGATATTTTCTCTCGAATGGGCCAGGTGATCCGGCGGCCATGGGGTATGCCGTGGAGACCCTCAAGGAGCTTTTAAAAGAAGACAAGCCCGTATTCGGGATTTGCCTGGGGCATCAGCTCCTTGCCCTGGCAAATGGAATACCCACATTCAAAATGCATCACGGGCACAGGGGGCTTAATCATCCTGTCAAGAACCTGGTCTCCGGCAAATGTGAAATTACCACCCAGAACCACGGATTCGGAGTGGATCCGGAGGCCGTCCGAAAGAACGCAAACGTGGAAGTGACCCACGTAAATCTGAACGACCAATCCATAGAAGGCATCCGGGTGAAAAACAAGCCGGTATTTTCTGTCCAGTACCATCCGGAAGCCACGCCCGGACCACATGACAGCCGATATCTCTTCGATGAATTCATGGATCTCCTCCGTCAGTATCAACCCGCATGAATTATTATTTCCGGAAACCGGAACTTCGTTTCGATCGTTCGAAAACCGTATTTTTGCTATTCAATTAAATCGGAACCTTTGTGGCATTGATCAAGAGTATTTCAGGAATCAGAGGAACGATTGGCGGCAGACCCAATGAAAACCTGACACCCCTTGATATAGTTAAATTCACGTCTGCATTCGGCAGCTGGATCAAAGAGACCCAGGCCAATTCCAAAAAAATCATTATTGGTCGGGATGGACGTGTCAGTGGCGATATGGTTCGCAACCTGGTGGCAAGTACGCTCATTGGAATGGGGCTGGACGTAATTGACCTTGGTTTGTCCACTACACCAACTGTTGAACTCGCGGTTACCGGAGAAAAGGCGGCCGGAGGCATCGTCATCTCGGCAAGCCATAATCCCCAGGAATGGAATGCGCTGAAACTGCTTAATAGCGAGGGTGAATTTATCAGCGGACAGGATGGTAAATGGATCCTCGACCGGGTTGCGAAAGATGCTTATACCTTTGCGCCCATTGAAAAATTGGGTATTTGCAAAGCGGACAACAGTTACCTGGAAAAACATATCACCGCCGTGTTACAATATCCTTTAGTGGATCGCCTGGCAATTCACCAGAAGAACTTTAAGGTGGTTGTGGACGTGATCAATTCCACTGGTGCAATATTTATTCCGCCTTTGCTGAGAGCCTTGGGTGTGGAACAGATTTCGGTTTTGAATGAAGAAGATAGCGGCAAATTTGCGCACAATCCGGAGCCGCTGCCGGAAAACCTCTCCGTGCTCAGTGCGGAAGTGAAAAAATCAGGTGCGGATCTTGGAATAGCCGTAGATCCTGACGTGGACAGGCTTTGTTTCGTTTGCGAAGACGGCAGCATGTTCGGTGAGGAATTCACGCTTGTGGCCGTAGCGGATTATGTTTTGGCTCGCAGACCCGGAAACAGTGTAAGCAATATGAGCAGCACGAAAGCGCTGAAAGAAATTACCATTCGTCATGGGGGAGAATATTTTCCATCGCCGGTTGGAGAAGTGAATGTGGTGAACAAAATGAAAGCCGTTCATGCGGTTATAGGAGGTGAAGGCAACGGAGGTATCATTGTTCCCGATCTTCACTACGGAAGAGATGCGTTGATCGGTATCGGACTTTTTTTAAGTGCCCTCGCACATCATAAAAACGGTATGCGTTCATTCCGTTCAAAATATCCTGACTATTTTATTTCTAAAAATAAAATTGAACTGGGCAAAGGTATTGACGTGAACGATCTGTTCGATAAGATCAAGCTAAAATATAAAAACCATCCTGCGAATACAGAGGATGGACTTAAAATAGAATTTGACGATGATTGGGTGCACCTCCGCACATCCAATACAGAGCCTATTCTACGCATCTATGCGGAGAGCAATTTTGAAACTACTGCCAATAATATCGCAAGGCGGCTGATGAAGGATATCCAGGAATTTATTTA
>PLEB01000059.1 GCA_003136915.1 Chitinophagaceae bacterium | reverse complement strand
AGTTAATTTGATAATTTGAAAATTGTTTTGTCTTTTCGTTTCTACATGAGGCAACTAAATGTCGAAGCTCTTCATTTTCAAATTATCAAATTTTCAAATTATCAAATTAACTATTGTCCAATAATCGCCGGAATCGGCTGAAGCATTTTCCGGACCTTGCGGTTTATCCTGAACCTTTTGGCATAGATTAGTCTGTAATTTCCGGCGGTTATACCGTACCGGTAGTCCGAGACGCCTCCTTTTGCGTTTAATCGCGTATTCACCCATAGTGCGCTTAAACACCATGTATCGGTATTGTACCCAGCGCCCAGGTGAAAGATATCATTTGGTGTGAAGTCGATCCGGTCACCATATTTTCCGGAAGATTCCGATCTTTCCCTGGAATACCTGAAAGCCAGGTTAAATGTTACAGAGCCCAGCACAAAGAAATGCTCCCTGTATACTAACGTATATCCATAACCGAGTCCGGGTCCGATTTCAAAAAAGTGCAGCCTGTTGATATTCTCTTTATAATAATTTGAATCCAGAATGTAAGGCACGAGCACACTGTCTCCCCGGATGGCTCCATAATATATTTCACCCCCTAGTAATATAGCTCCTGCGGATTTTTTCTGCCATTCGTTCTGTAACAATCCGGCCTGATAAGAAAATCGCCTTTCATTCAGGCTTTTGTAAAAAGCGATACCGATCACATTGAGCTCCAGGTCCGGCCGCTTATAATAATCCTCACCGGGTGGTGCAGCATATCCCTTCGGTGTAAGATAATAACCTTTGTAAAATTCACCCAGGATGTCNNCCGATATTGAGGGTAAGTGCATGGTAAGTGGCGCCAATGCCAACATTCAGCGTAGTATTAGGAGAATAATTGAATTTGGGGAAAGGTCCCGGAGGGGCAAACCGCAACACCGTATACTTCCTGGAAAGGTATGCCCGCACCGTCACCCTATCACGGTAAGTAACATAATAAGTTGAATCGTGATCCCGTAATGGAGCTTGTGAGCGTGCAACGGAGAAGATGATTGAAAATAATAAAAAGCAAAGTGGCCATTTCTTAACCATTCAATTTCTACTTTTTACTTTTGCCCTACCTCTACATGCTCATGTATACGGTGAAGCTCCACAATAGTTGTTTTTCCATTTTCGCTTTCATGATACATCTGAACAAACCTCCGGTCAAAAATAATTTCTTCATACGTATAAGAGGTCCGCTGCTGAACCACATTGGAATATACATCGTCGAATCCTCTCACGGAAACATAGAGTTCCATATCGGCTTTTTTCAGGTCCTCCGCGGTATATTCATACAATGGGCTTTTTTCATTCAGCGGATGCACGACCGTCCAGTTCATCGGTAAACTTTCCACCCGGCTTCTTTCCAGGTCCAGGTCATAGAATTTGTATGTCTGCTTTCCATTTTCTTCCAGCTGCATGGCCGCATTCACTTTGATTTCCAGATTTGTAAGGGTGTGATGATCCTTATACGAAGCAAACCGGAACATCAATGCTTTACCATTCCGGTAAGGGCTCACCAACGCGTTCTTACTGAAAATTAGAAAAGCCCTGGGTTTTGAAAACCTTCCGTATAAAAGACCTGTCGCTACGGCAAAAGTTGATAACCCAAGCATGGACTCAATCGCCGCCACCGAGTTTGCTGCGGTTCCAACCGGGTTCACCCTTCCATATCCTACCGTCGTAAAGGTTTCTGTACTGAAAAAATACATTTCCTTAAAAATGTCCGGAACCGAAACAGCATTTATTCCCTGGAATTGTCCCTTCCCGATAATAAGGTAGATCCAAGCAAAAATGAAATTGATACCCACATAAAAAAGAAAAATAGCTCCGAAAAATTTTCCAGCAGACATACTCAGCATGGTATTATACAAGCTGAATCTTTGCACAAATGGAACTCCCTCATGGCGAACATTGAAGCTTCCATCCCGGTTTACAAAACGGCCGCCATAGTTTTCCGGGTTTGTACCGAATCCCGTATCGTTGTTGGACGTCAGATGGGCATGCCTCCTTTCGATTGCCATTGTACAAATTTGAGACAAATCTAAATCAAAGGCCGGTTTCAGCGCCAAATGCTTATTGTACCCGTGTTCAGCATTAATTACGGATCCTTTCCATAAAAAATAGCCCTAAAGATTTTCATCTTCAGGGCATGCTCTCAGTTACCACCTCACATTCTTACGAGAAAAGGTAAATGCTGAAAACTGAATCCTCAATTCCATACTGTTTAACCATAGCCTTTTCTGCGTCGTACGAATCCGTTTTTTTATCCATGTCAATATTGCTATCCCACGTTCTGCGTCAATTATTTCTTAATTGCCGCTATAGCCTGAATGGAGTCGAGATGTTTTTCCAGGACAGGCAAGGTGGTAGAAGCAAATGATTTTATTGTGGAATCAGAGCAGTTGTCGGCACATTTTCTGAATTCTGCAATATCTTTTTTATGATCGTCCAGCATCATGTCCACATATGCCTTATCGAATGCTTTTCCCTTTTTCATTTTCATTTTATCGATATCTTTCCGCGTATCGTCGCTGACAGAATCNNTTAACCATCATGGAACCAAAATCCCTGACGCGCTGGTTAACTCCTTTTTCCTCGGCAACTTTTCCAAGTTCAACTTCCATCATTCCGCCATTTGCAGCGGCCACAGCAAAATCCGAAGCATCTTTCTGAACGGGTTTAACCTCCTTATTTGTAGCCTTGGCACTGTCGACAGAATCCTGAGAGCTTGTCCCTGAATTATTATTGCATGCCTGGAAGACAATCAAGCCTGCAAGGAGGCACAAACCAAAAATCAGTTGTTTCATAATTTTAGTATTAGTGATCAGATATCTTATCTATTCAAACAACAAGCCATCCTCTTTTAGTTTAATTCCGGGCATTTTTTCGAAAATCTGGGTATAAATTGCAACAAAAATCACTTTAAGGGAATTGTTAAAGTATTTATTGGAATTTTCGGATGTCCGCTTTGCAAAGAAAGATTCAATGTTCTAATTTTATACCATGGCAATGGAGCTGAACAATCCCGGAACACGGGAAGAAAGCCAGGCAGACATAGATTTGCTTACGGATACAGATGAACCGTATAGTTTAATCGTATGGAATGATGAAGTGAATAGCTTCGACTGGGTCATTCAAACCCTGATTGAGGTTTGCAAGCATACGACTGAACAGGCTGAACAATGTGCAATGATCATTCATACCCAGGGGAAATATGGCGTGAAGCGTGGTAGTTATGAAGATCTGAAACCCATGTGTGATGCCATTACGGAACGGGGCATTGGCGCTACCATTGAAGTACTCTCCACTTCCTGACCAGGAAGCTTATTCTTCCTTCACCCAAACAATTCCCTGCAAGCATGCCCCTATACGTTCTGGATAAGGATATCATATTTCCCCCCGCGGAACACGCC
>PLEB01000335.1 GCA_003136915.1 Chitinophagaceae bacterium | reverse complement strand
ATCCCTTTTTACCGGCAAGAATGTGCTGGTGGATACCGCAGGTCGCATTGATAAGTTCAAGAAACGCTACGCAAAAAAACCTGAATAAATTTTCACCCTATTTATAAATCCCTTTCTGTATTTCAGAAGGGGATTTTTGCTTGCGTGAAAGTCAACCGCTGAAGAGTTGAAGGTTGATCGCCATTTTGTGCGAATCAGCCATCAACAAAAAATATTATTTTTAACTATGCAACCCATACTGATCGACGGATCCTTTGCAGAAGATTTTTTTCCTTTCTGCCTTACCCGTTCAATTGCGGATATCCGCTGCGGTATACTTAGTATCAGGCAGAAATGGGAACAGTTTTTTCCGGATTCGGATACGCAAAGTGAAGCAGTTGAAATCCCTGCCATGCTGCTTCCGGACGATCAGCTGATCGGGGCCATACGCAGCGGAAAGGAAGGTGAAATTCAGGAAGCCATTTCTAAAGGCACCATGCTTCAAAATCAGGCGGATATTGTCAGGCAGAATGAGCGCGAGATAAAAAGCGACTTCCAACTCATTTGCAAGGGTCGAAAATCTCAACCCATCCCGGCATCAAACCGGATCATTCTTTCTGAATCGATGGAAGGAAGCAAATCGCGGGAACAGATTTTCCTTGAAGCAGGAGCAGTGGTGGAACACTGCATCCTGAATGCAACTGAAGGGCCAATTTATATTGGAAAAGACTCCCTGATTATGGAAGGCAGCATGATCCGCGGCCCCTTTGCACTGGGAGAAGCTTCGGTATTGAAAATGGGAACGCGCATTTACGGTGCAACAACGATAGGTCCTCACAGCACAGTTGGAGGTGAAATTAAAAATAGCGTGATATTTGGCTATTCAAACAAGGCTCACGAAGGTTATCTGGGCGACTCAGTGATTGGTGAGTGGTGCAACCTCGGTGCAGGCAGTTCCAATTCAAATGTTAAAAATAATGCGGGCTCCATTAAATTATGGAACCCATTGAAAAATAAGTATTCCGACGAAGGCGTAAAATGCGGTCTGTTTATGGGAGATTATAGCAGGTCCGCTTTAAACACAGCTTTCAATTCCGGCACGGTGGTGGGCGTATCCGCGAATGTATTTGGAAGAGGACTGACGCCAACCTATCTTTCCTCCTTTAGCTGGGGATTTGATCCTGTGAGAATTTATAATTTTGAAAAGGCGATCCAACATATCGGCCAATGGAAAAAATTGAAAAACAAATTACTTTCGACAGCTGAAATAAACCTGTTGAGAACTATTTTTGATCAACAAAAACCTTTATGATGAGAAAACAATTTGCCGCAGCAAACTGGAAAATGAACCTGACTTACCAGCAAGCCGCCGAATTATTAAAAGCCGTTATATCGGCGGATCTTGAACTGAATGAAAACCGGGTTGTATTGTTTGCCGTTCCCTTCCCTTATCTTGAACTGGCCAATGGGAGTGTTCTTCAAAAAAAATACTATTTCACTGCGGCCCAAAATTGTTCAAACAAAAAATCAGGCGCCTTCACTGGCGAAGTTTCTGCCGAAATGCTGAAATCGCTTAATGTTTCCTATTGTCTTGTCGGTCACAGTGAAAGGCGTGAGCATTTCGGAGAAACAAACGAAATGCTTTCAGAAAAGGTTATGATCTGCCTTACTTACGGGATGACCCCTGTTTTTTGTTGTGGGGAACCTCTTCAGATCCGCGAACAAAATACACAAAATGATTTTGTGAAAAAGCAACTAAATGATTCCCTGTTTCCGTTGTCCGCCCAACAACTCTTAAAGGTTGTCATTGCCTATGAGCCCGTATGGGCTATCGGTACAGGAAAGACGGCGACCAATGAACAGGCTCAGGAAATGCATTCCTATATTCGCTCGGTTTTGGAAGAGCATTTCGGCAGGGAAGTGTCACAGAAAATCTCCATTTTATATGGAGGAAGTGTGAAAGCCAATAATGCAAAAGAATTATTTGCCTGCGGGGATGTGGACGGTGGGCTCGTCGGCGGTGCTTCGTTAAACGCATCCGATTTTATTGAAATCGTTCGGGCATTAAAATAGCTTTTTCAGATTCCCCAAGATGAAGAGAACGGCAAACCTTATTGTTCAACACCTGCTCTGGAGAGGGTTTTATTTTTTTTCCGTTCTTATTCTGAATATTCTGATCTCCCGTTTTTTTGCTGCGGAAAAAAGCGGGCAGATTTTCTACATTATCAATAACCTGGCATTTGTGCTGCTGCTGGCTAGCATAAGTCTGGAATCCGGTGCGGCCTTCTATATTTCTTCCGGAAAAATGGATGCCGTCCGGATGGCGCGATTTTGTTTGTTATGGACCATAGTTGCAGGCGGCATCGCTGGCCTGGGTTGGTGGCTTGGTCTCCGGTTTACGCATTCAACATTTTTTGGAACCACCGGCTTTCTCGGAGCCAGTTTGCTCTTTATCGGAGGCGTATTGCTGACGAGTTTCTTCAATGCGCTGTTTTATGCGAAACAGCAATTCGGTCTCCCGAATAAATTATTATTGGGGGTCAACATTTGCCTCATCATATTATTGATCCTTGGAAGGCAGACTCCCGGGATCAGAGACCATTTTATACTACTTTACTTTATCTCTTATGCAGTTCAGGGGTTATTGCTGATGGTTAGCTTTTTCATCTCTTATCCGGAAAAAACTGCCAGAGGGTTCCCACCATCAGGGGTTTTAGCAAAAGCAATCAGGTATTCGTTAATAGCGCTCACAGCCAATATCATTTATTTTCTGGTGAACCGGATGGATTACTGGTTTGTGGCGCACTACTGTTCTGCCCGGGACCTGGGAAACTATATTCAGGCTTCCAAACTGGGCCAGATGCTACTCATTGTGCCATCCATATTAGGAGCCACCCTTTTCCCCTTGTTGTCTTCGGGTAAACATGTAAACAGCAGCACTGAACTAAAGTCGGTCGTACGTGTATTATTATGGATCAATCTTGGCATTTGCATTCCCCTTATCTGTTTTGGTAATTATCTCCTGCCTTTGATCTTCGGGAAGAGTTTTGATGAAATGTATATCCTGTTTATTCTGCTGATACCAGGCATCCTTTCACTTACAGCCAATTATCCTGTCGCCGCATGGTTTTCTGCCAGGGAAAGGATTCGGGTAAATATTTCAGGAGCCTTAATCTCCATGTTATTGATTATTGCCGGTGATGTTATTTTACTGCCTTACGCCGGCGTTCGCGCTGCTTCCTGCGTGAGCAGTGCCGGATATTTTTGTTATTATTGTTATATGCAGGCTATTTACCGGAAAGAAAACCCTTCTTCAATAAAAGATTTTTTATTTATCCGGAAGAATGATCTGAAATGGATATATCAGTTGATGAAAAGCAAATTTTCCGGCATGTTTCCTGAAAAACCAATTGCACCATAAATCAACAGCATGAAAAAGGTTTTATGGCTGGCGAGTTGGTATCCGAATAAAACAAATCTCTTTACCGGTGATTTTATACAACGCCAGGCCATTGCCACCGCCAGGTTCGAGCCTCTTAACCTCATTTTTGTTACCAAAGATTTACCTGCAGATCAATCGAATTCCAATCAGGTCCAATTATCCGCTCCTGTGGAATCCAATATTCACGAATACATTCGCTATTATCCCGAATCCAGGTCATCGTTTGCTTTCTTTTTCAAATTCCATTCCCTGTGTCAGTACTTTAAAGAACACCTTGCAATATTGAGGGAGTTAAAGAAAAAACAGGAGATGCCTGAAATTGTGCATGTGCAGGTAGCCATGAAGGCCGGGCTGATCGCTTTGTATTTAAAAAAAAGATATCAGATACCATTTGTGATTACGGAGCATTGGTCGGGCTATTTCGATGAAGGAATTGATGCTTTAAAGAATAAAGGGTTCCTGTTTAGGTTTTTCGTGAAAAAAATATTTCAGCATGCTTCGTTTTTTCTTCCTGTTACACGCAACCTGGGAGAAAGAGTAAATCAAACAATCACACAGATACCTTCAATGGTGATTCCAAATGTGGTGGATACCACATTATTCAATATGGTGGATTGCATGGAGCCGGCAAGGTTCAGATTCATTCATGTTTCTTCTTTGCTGGATCTGAAAAATCCGCAGGGCATCATTGCCGCATTTGAAAAATTAATCGAATCCGGAATGGATGCGGAACTGGTTATCGCTGGTCCTCCATCCACAGATGTTCAGAAAATGGCAGTTCAGAAAAATCACTTAAAAGGCCGGTTGTTTCTAACAGGTGAAATCAGCTATAAAGAGGTGGCACAGGAATTAAAAAAAGCATCCGCATTTGTTCTTTTTAGTTGGGTGGAAAGTTTGCCCTGTGTAATCCTCGAATCCCTTTGCTCCGGGATTCCGGTAATCAGCTCCAGGGTTGGGGGCATTGAGGAGGCTGTGGGTAAAGAGAATGGGATCCTGATAGATGCAGGCGATGAATCCCAGCTTCTGGATGCCATGAAAACCATGATCGCCGGTTATTCGGGCTATGATAAAAAAACCATGAGCCGGAATGCGCAATTATTATACGGCTACGATACGGTAGGCAAACAATATGCAGAGGTTTACCGGCAGGTCCTCAATCCTGGCTAACTCCCTTTAACGATACAAATCATAAATATTTGCCGGAATGGAATTTGCCAGCTGTTCTGTTTCTTTTGTATCTAGCGGACTTGCATCCATGGCTGCCACGGCTTCATTCAAATGTTCCATGGTGCGGATTCCAATAACAGCCGAACTGATTGTCTTATTCCCGAGCACAAATTGAAGGGCCGTCTGTCTTGCCTTTCTTTTTTCATCCGACAATTCCCAGACTGCAGCTGCGGCCATTTTCACCTGGTCTGCGCTATATTTTAAATATACTTTTGCAGTTTTTGAAACGAGTAATCCGCCCGCCAGCGAACCCCTTGCTAAAACCCCGATTTGATTTTTATATAGAAGGTCCAGCATTTCTTCTTCCGGACGCCGGTCAAGCAGGCTATATTGCATCATAACACTTACAATATTGGAACGCCGGACATATTCCCGGATCACCTGGGGTCGGATAGATGAAGTTCCATAGAACAGGATCTTTCCCTGGGCCTTCAGCAATTCAAATGCTTCAATGATCTCATCTATGGGATCTTCGATTGTTCCTCCATGCAGCTGATAAAGATCTATATACTCGGTCTGCAATCGCTTCAAACTTTTTTCCACACCTTCGAGTATGTATTTTTTAGAAGGAACCCATTCCAGTCCGCTGTCATCCGGCTTCCGACGGTTGCCAATTTTGCTGGCCAGGATTATCTTTTGACGCATTCCCTTAAAAGTTCTTCCCAGCAACTCTTCATTCTGCCCATTTTGGTAAATATCAGCCGTATCAAAAAAATTTATACCCAGGGAAAAAGCC
>PLEB01000229.1 GCA_003136915.1 Chitinophagaceae bacterium | reverse complement strand
GGCCCTACACTCGGAAAGGAAGCTGTTAACGGGGGTGCACTGGCTTTCACCATTTCCTTCCTTGTGATATTTTCCCTGATGCTGGTTTATTATAATTCCGCAGGATGGGTTGCCAATATTGCGTTGATCCTAAACCTGCTGTTTACCATTGGTATTCTGAGCGCCCTTCATGCTACTTTAACGGCACCGGGTATAGCTGGTTTGGTATTGACCATCGGTATGGCCGTAGATACGAATGTTATTATTTTCGAGCGTATCAAAGAAGAACTGACGCGAGGGAAGAGTTATCCTATTGCCGTGCATGATGGATACCGGCGATCGCTGGCGCCGGTACTCGATGCCCACGTTACCACCTTTCTGACAGCCGCCATCCTCGCCTATTTCGGGCTTGGACCCGTGCTGGGTTTTGCGACAACCCAAATGCTGGGAATCGTTTTGTCCCTTTTCTGCGGAATCCTGGTTTCACGTCTGATCACTGATTTTTATACAAACAAAAACCGGCATTTCCAATACTTCACGGGCATATCAAAGAAAATATTCCAGCGCGCCAGCTTTAAATTCATCGAATACCGAAAAGTGGCTTATGGAATTTCTGTTGCCGTATTGATCCTGGGGATTTCAGCTTATTTCCACGGGTTCAAGAAAGGCGTTGAGTTCCTTGGTGGAAGAAGCTATATAGTAAAATTCAATAAGCCTATCAGTGACGTGGCCATCAGGGATTCACTGAATGCACAGTTTGGGAAATATCCGGAAATAAAAACCTATGGCTCCAACGAACAGCTGGAGATTACTACAGATTACCTGGTTGAACAGGAAGGACTTGCTGCTGATTCCATTGTAATCAATCGATTGTACGCTGGTCTGAAATCCTTCCTTCCCGCAGGAGCCACGGCCAGTGAATTCACCGCTACCAATAAATTTATCCAGCAATCCAAGAAAGTAGGCGCGTCCATTTCTGAGGATTTGAAATCCGGCGCGGTTAAAGCTACCGTGTTTGCCCTCCTCATCATTTTCGTTTATATCTTCATCCGTTTCCGCGACTGGAGATATTCCCTGGGAACTATTTTCGCGCTGCTTCATGACGTGCTGGTGATCCTGGCCGTATTCTCATTCTTTCCAAGTATCGTTCCGTTTCCGCTGGAGATTGACCAGCATTTTATTGCGGCCATCCTTACGGTGATCGGATTTTCGATGAATGACACAGTGATTGTATTCGACAGGATCAGGGAAGACAGCCGCTTATTGAGAGGCAAATCGAAAGGTGAGATCATCAACAAAGCATTAAACGAAACCCTTAGCAGAACGGTTATGACCTCGCTTACCGTATTCCTTACCATCCTGATCCTTTTCCTGGTTGGCGGCGAAGTGACAAAGGGTTTTGCCTTTGCCATGTTGATCGGGGTAATTACAGGAACCTATTCTTCAATTTTTGTGGCTGCTCCCATCCTCATGGACCTGTCACCCAAGAAGCCGCTTGGAGCTGCAGATACCAGTGCAAGAGTAAATACAAAAGCGAGGACGGTGCCCGCACGGTAAGCAAATAAAAATACATCGGTTATAAATAAAAAACCCTCCGGTTAGCGGAGGGTTTTGATTTATAACTTGTTTGAACTCGTCATGATCAACGGTGCGGATGCGGATGGTGGTGATGATGATGATGCGTCGCATGATGATAACGATGGTGCACCGAATGGCGTTTTGGTGGCTGGCTGAAAGCGCCGGCAGAAAAAATCAAAAGACCTGCTAATAATAGAATGACTTTCATAAATAAATGGAATTTAAGCTGATTAAATGTTTACTATTTTACTTGCTCTTTAAAATGCTTGTTGTGTACTGTAGTTGTCTACTTTCGATCCAGCTCTTTTAGTGGTGGTTTTCTTTGTTTAGCCGGGATGCTCCGGGGACCCAGGCGTTAGCAGTAGTACTAATGCAAGGAACAATTGTCTTATAAACGAAAATTCTAATTGGATATTTTGAACTAACAAAATAACCAATATCCCCGTCTGTAAAGAATTCGTTTTCCGCCCTGTTTTCCTTGAGATTCAGGACTTTAACTGGTATTTAACCATTTTTGTAACTTTAGAGGGCACAATGTTTCTCAATTTTGCGTTCTCATTTTACCCTGATCATGCGATCCTCAATTTTAAAATGGCTGGTACTTTCAGCTACCGTTGTAATTGGTCTGATCGTGATCGTTCAGGTTTTCTGGCTCACGAAGGTCTATTCTTTTGAGAAGAAACAGTTTAACACCAATGTGGTTAAAAGTCTGCGTGGCGTTTTCGAAGACCTCGAAATGAATGATGATCCTTCCCTGACGCTGCAACAGCTGATCCATAACCCCGAAGACGATTACTTCCTGTTCAAGGCGGATACAATTCCCGAAAAAGATTCCCTAACCCATTATCTACGCAAGGAATTTGCTGACTTCGACGTGCTGACTGATGTAAAGCTGGGCGCTTTTAACAGCGTGTTGAAGAAATATGTTTATGAAGAATATATTCCGACGGCAGCATCAAGATATGATATTACTCCGGTGAGCGGGCTTCCGGTTTTTACTGGCGAATATGATCATATTCTCCTGTATTTCCCCCATCGATCCCTGTACATTCTCGGAGAAATGAACTTCTGGATAATCAGCAGCGTAGCGCTTTCACTTGCCCTGATCGGACTCGCCACCAGCCTTTTTTATTTCTACCGCCAAAAATTCCTGGCCGAAGTACAAAAAGATTTTGTGAATAACTTTACACATGAATTTAAGACACCACTTGCTGTAATAAAAATTGCGGGAGATGTGATCGGACAGGAAGATATCGTTAAAAAACCCGAACGCCTGAAACGATATGCATCCATCATACAAAATCAGACCAACCATTTACAGAACCAGGTAGAAAAACTATTGAAGTCTGCCTCGGCACAAAATAAAAAACTGCCTATTGATAAACAAACGCTTAATCCGGCCTTCCTCATTGAACAGGCCCTGAATAAACTCCAGCCGCTGATTGAACAGCGCCATGCCATCGTGGAATTGAAAGTGGATAGTTACGAAACATTTATACAGGGAGACGAGTCACATCTTGAACTCGCCGTGGTGAATCTGCTGGAAAACGCATTGAAATACTCGAATTCTCCACATATTGTTGTGGAAGCCGGCCGTGAAGATTCAGATTATTTTATCTCGGTCAAGGACAATGGAATAGGAATTGAAAAAAAATATATAAAAAATATATTCAAGAAGTTTTATCGTGTTCCAACAGGAGATGTGCACGATGTAAAGGGATTCGGATTGGGATTGAACTTTGTAAAGCGGATCGTAGACGGCCACGATGGAAAAGTGCGGGTGCACAGCATACCCGGAATCGGAACTGAATTCCGTCTCCTGATCCCATTTCAATGAAGATCCTGCCAGGCCCTGGTTAGCGAAAACAAATTCAAACAGATTATTTAATGAATACAAAAGCAAAAGTACTATTGGCAGAGGACGATCTTTCCCTCGGATATGTTATCAAAGACAATCTCTCCGACGCCGGTTATGAAGTCGTTTTGTGCCCGGATGGTCAAATCGCGATTGAGAAATTCAACAAAGAAGAATTTGATATCTGTCTGCTGGATGTAATGATGCCGAATAAGGACGGGTTTGCCGTAGCCAAAAGGATCCGTCAGCAAACAGATGTTGTGCCCATTTTATTTATTACCGCAAAATCCCTGGAAGAAGACCGGATCCGCGGCTTTGAATCCGGTGCGGATGACTATATCATAAAACCCTTCAGCATGCAGGAATTATTACTCCGCATGGAAGTGTTCCTGCGCCGGACAAAAAAGATGTATTCGGAGCGTTCCCAGAGTTATCAGATCGGCGATATGACTTTTTCCTTTAATAACCTGAGGCTTACGGTGGATAGTACTGAACATAATCTCACTCAGAAAGAAGCCGAATTGCTTCAATTCCTCTGCGAACATCCCAACAGGATCCTGAAGCGGGAAGAAGTATTGCTGAATGTGTGGGGGAAAGACGACTATTTCCTGGGAAGAAGCATGGATGTTTTCATAACCAAACTCAGAAAATATTTTAAATCGGATCCTTCCGCCAATATCGAAACAATACACGGTATTGGATTCCGTTTAAACGCAGTTGTTCAATAACCTCGGGAGACCATGTTACAGAAATCCTTTGTATTATTATTTTTTATCTTTCTTTTCCTGGCTGGAAATGCTCAAATGCCTGCAGATACGGCAAACATAACGCTGCCCCAGGCGGAAAAGATATTCCTGGACAGCAACCTTCAGCTTCTTGCTCAAAGGTATAATATTGACGCCCAGAAGGCATTGATCATTCAGGCCAGGCTTTGGCCCAATCCCAATTTATCTTTGAGCAGGGGACCCGTCATTCCAATTTATGATCCGGAATCCGAATTTCCCCATTCCAATTTTTTCCTGAACAGCGAGAACGCAGCAGGCATATCGCAGTTGATTTTGCTTGCCGGAAAAAGAAATAAACAAATTAAACTCGCCAGGGCGAATGCACAACTTGCCGAATTTCAATTTTTTGATCTGCTGAGGACTTTAAAGTATTCTCTTCGCACTGATTTTTTCAATATTTACTACTTGCAACAATCGGCTAAAGTTTACGATGTGGAGATCAGGGCCCTGGAGCAGATTGTAAATGCCTTTGCCGAACAACAGGGTAAAGGATTTATATCAGAGAAAGAAGTAATCCGCATCAGAGCACAACTATACAGTTTTCGTAATGAATATAATGATCTGATTAACCAGATCAATGATTTACAAAGTGAGTTGCGCCTTGTATTACAATTGAGGCCTACGGTCTATATTAATCCTCTCGCGGATTCCATTAATCTTAAAAGCCTGGACCCGGATAAATATTCATTCAATACCCTTATTGATTCAGCTTATAATAACAGAACTGACCTGCAGATTGCAAGAACGAACACGGTCATCAATAAACTGACCTATAGTTATCAGAAGGCTTTAGCGGTGCCGGACTTAACTGCATCTTTTTCCTATGATAAGCAGGGGAGTTACACGACCAATTTTAATGCTCTGGGCCTTTCTATGGATCTGCCTTTTTTTAACCGCAACCAGGGAAATATCAAGTCGTCGAGGTCCATGGTTGACTACGCTACCGCACTTCAAAAAACCGCGGAAGCAACAGTATCTGAAAATGTAGCGAGGTCTTTGCAGAAGGCTTATGCGCAAAATAAATTGTATCAAAGTATTGATCCTTCATTTTCGGGCGATTTCGAGCGACTGATGAATGAAGTATTGATCAATTATAAAAAGAGAAATATCAGCATTCTGGATTTTCTTGATTTTTATGATTCTTATAAAGAAAATATGTTGCAGCTTAATACTATTCAATTCAATCGGGTTAGTGCTTTTGAAGATATCAACTATTACACCGGAACGGAGTTTTTCTATCCATAAAATGGTTTACCAAAAAATATGAAACTTCTTTATAAAAAAATTTCTCCTGCGCTCCTCCTGTTTTGCTTTGGCCTGCATTCCTGCACCGACAAAGCAAAGCCGAGCGATGAAAAACAGGGATATGTTTTGCCGGATTCCCTGTTAAAGACCATCGAGATAGATACGGTGACTACCTCTAAAGTGTTGAACTCCCTGAACCTTACGGGCAAAGTGGATTTCAATGAAGACCAGGTAATCAAAATTTTCCCTCCGATCAGCGGCCTGGTTTCGGATATAAAAGTCATGCTGGGCGACTACGTGAAAAAAGGACAGACACTTGCGGAAATAAAAAGCGTGGAGATGGCCGGATACAGCAATGATTTCTCCATGGCAAAGTCAAACCTGGAGATTGCAAAAAAAACATTAGATGCCACGAATGACATGTACAAGAGCGGGCTGGCTTCCCAGCGCGATCAGCTGACTGCACAGGAAAACTATAACCAGGCTTTATCTTCTCTGCAGAAAGCCGAGCGTGTGCTGACACTCAACGGTGGCAGCCTGAATGGTGATTATACAGTCAAGTCACCGATTGACGGGTTTGTCGTGGAAAAACAGGTCAACAATAACATGATAATACGGACCGATAATGCGACCGGCCTGTTCACCATTTCGGATCTCAAAAATGTGTGGGTGATGGCCAATGTATACGAGTCGAATATTGCCAATGTAAAAATGGGAGATAGCGTTCAGGTGACTACACTTTCTTATCCCGGAAAAATCTTTCAAGGAAAAGTAGACCGGATCATGAACGTGCTGGACCCGTCGAACAAGGTGATGAAACTGCGCATTGTGCTGCCGAATCCGGGCTATCTCCTTAAGCCAGAAATGTTTGCCAGCGTGGTGGTGAGGAATACTGAAAATAAGAAAATGATCAGCATTCCGTTTCGTGATCTGATTTTTGACCACAGTCAGTATTACGTGCTGGTTTATAAAAGTCCTTCAGACATTTCCATCCGCCCCGTTCAGGTGATGAATACCGTAGGCGACTGTTCATTTATTTCCGAAGGATTAACGGAAGGAGAAAAACTGATCGGCACACAACCATTATTAATTTATCAGGAACTCAATAGTTAGTATAACCATCCGCTGATGAATAAGACGCTTCGCAAAATACTTGGGTTTTCGCTTAAGAATAAATACTTTATCTATTTCGCAACGGTTATCATGGTGATCTATGGCGTGATCACTTTCGTCGATATGCCCATTGAAGCTTTCCCGGATGTNNCTGGAAATAGCCCTTAATCCGGTAAACAGGAAAACCAGCCTGCGTTCCACCAGCATCTTCGGGCTCTCTTCAGTCAAACTCATCTTTGAAGACGGTGTGGAAGATAGTTATGGCCGGATGCAGGTGAATAACATGATACAGAATGTGACCCTGCCCGATAATATTTCTCCCCAGGTACAACCGCCTACCGGTCCTACCGGCGAAGTGTTCCGTTACACATTGGAAAGTTCGTTCAGAAATCCGATGGAATTAAAAACCATTCAGGATTGGACAGTTGACAGGGAACTTCGTTCTGTACCGGGAATTGCCGACATCGTCAGCTTCGGTGGATCTGTCAAGTCCTTTGAGATCCGTGTAAACCCGCAGAAGCTGGCCGGTTTGGGCATTACTCCGCTCGATGTGTATACTGCGGTCAGCAAGAGCAATATCAATATCGGCGGTGACGTGATCAAGAAAAATGGGCAGGCTTATATTGTGCGTGGTATCGGATTACTGAATGACATCAATGAAATCCGGAATGTTTTTATAGCCAACATCAACGGCATTCCAGTGCTCGCGAAAGATGTGGCCGACATATNNCTGGCGAAAGATGTGGCCGACATAGAAATGACGGGTCTCCCCCGGCTGGGCGAAGTTGGCAGATCCGATGCCGTGGACAGTGCTGGCAAAAGGAGAGTATCAGATGCTGCGGACGCAGTAGAAGCTATTGTGCTTATGCGCAAAGGAGAGAATCCGGACAAAGTAATTAACGCGTTAAAACTCAAAATCAATAAACTAAACGACCGGGTACTACCTNNCGCTGCTGTTTGCATTTATTTGTCTGCATTTTATGGGCATGTCGGCCAACCTGCTTTCCCTCGGCGCCATTGACTTCGGGATCATCATAGACGGTGCCGTGGTTATGGTGGAAGGCTTGTTTGTAATGCTCGATTCCCAGGCCAGGGAACTCGGTATGGAAAGATTCAACAAACTGGCTAAGATGGGTATGATCAAGAAAAAAGGCGCGGAGCTGGGAAAAGCCATATTCTTTACTAAGGTGATCATCATCACAGCGCTACTCCCCATCTTTTCATTCCAGAAAGTGGAAGGGAAAATGTTCTCGCCGTTAGCTTATACCCTGGGATTTGCATTGCTGGGTGCGCTGATATTTACGTTAACGCTGGTTCCGGTGCTGGTGAAAGCTTTATTAAGTAAAAACGTTCGTGAAAAACATAACCCGTTCACCCACCTCATGACCGGCTGGGTGATGAATGGTTTCCGCTTTGTTTTCCATAACAAACGGTTTTCGCTTGGTTTATCCGCCGTCGTGATCGTACTGGGATTGTATTCTTTTAAATTCCTGGGAAGTGAATTCCTTCCCGAACTAAACGAAGGATCACTTTGGGTGCGCGCCACATTGCCTTATAGCATTGCACTCGATAAATCGGTTCAGATAGCTAACCAGATGCGGGGGATCATGATGAGTTTTCCGCAGGTGGTTAAAGTGGTTTCCCAAACCGGAAGGCCGGATGACGGAACGGATGTTACCGGATTTTATAACAATGAATTCGATGTGTCTCTTTATCCGCAGGAAGACTGGAAACCAAAAATTTCCAAAGATGACCTGATCGATAACATGCGGAAAGCGTTGTCTGTTATTCCCGGAGCAGAACTCAATTTCTCACAACCTATTATGGACAATGTAGAAGAAGCGGTATCTGGTGTAAAAGGTTCCATTTGTGTAAAAATCTTTGGTGATTCTCTGAACTATATGGAATCGAAATCTGATGAAGTTTATAATATTCTGAAAAACGTAAGAGGCATTACAGATCTGGGTGTCATCCGGAATATCGGTCAGCCCGAACTGGATATTGATCTGAGCCAGATCCGGATGGCGTTGTATGGCGTTTCTGCTGCAGATGCAAATGCGGTAATTGAAATGGCGATCGGCGGAAAAGCGGCAACTCAACTTTATGAAGATTTTCGAAGATTTGATATCCGCATCCGTTTCCCGGAAGAATTCAGAAGTTCGGAAACTGATATTGGCAATCTGCTGGTGCCCACTGCCGGTGGCTCCAAGGTACCTGTTCGTGAAATTGCCGACATTTCGTTAAAAACCGGTCCATGCCTGATTTTCCGGGACGACAATGAACGGTATGCTGCAATTAAATTTTCTGTTGCAGGAAGAGATATGGGAAGTACGATCAAGGAGGCTCAGGAAAAAGTGGAAAACCAGGTGAAGATTAAAAGAGGATATAACATGCTTTGGCAGGGCGATTTTGAAAACCAGCAACGCGCTTCCAAACGTTTGCTGGAAGTAGTTCCCATTAGTCTTCTCTTGATATTCCTGCTCCTGTTCATCATGTTTGGGAACCTGAAAGACGCAGGCCTGGTATTTCTGAATGTTCCTTTTGCGGTCGTTGGCGGTATCCTGGCCTTACTGATCACCGGAACAAATTTCAGTATTTCCGCGGGCATCGGATTTATCGCCTTGTTCGGGATCTGTATTCTCGAAGGCGTTTTGCTGATAACGGCATTCAAACAAAACCTGGAGCGGCTGCGTGGAGAAAATCCATTATATACTTCGGTCAAGCGCGGAGTAAATTCCCTGATCCGGCCCGTGCTGATGACGGCATTGATGGCTACCATCGGTTTATTACCCGCGGCACTTTCAACAGGAATCGGTTCGGAAAGTTCCCGTCCCCTTGCTCGCGTAGTTATCGGCGGATTAATTTGCGCAACGATATTCTCCTTGCTGATCTTCCCCGTTGTGTTCTTCCTTTCTTACCGGAATGTAGATACGCGTCACCAGGGTGAAGTGGATGAGAAGATTGAAACGACGTAAGGGGTTTATGGATTATGGATTATGGATTATGAAAATTAGTTGCGAATTCACAATTGAATTCCATCAACCATCAACCA
>PLEB01000297.1 GCA_003136915.1 Chitinophagaceae bacterium | reverse complement strand
ATTTCCCGTATCTCCACATTCCCATTCACCTGATATTCCGCATTTTCTCCGGCATTTGCTGACGATGTAAGAGGAGAACCTGCAAAGGATTTTTGGTCGAAAGACGTGCCCGTTTCTTCTGCGCCTGATCCGGCATAAGATCCGTTCCCTTCTTTCCGGTGAGAAACATACTGAAGGATATCCTTCTTCGTAACCCTGCCTTCATTGCCGGTTCCCGGAATCCTCTCGAGCTCACTTGGAGGTATTCCTTCATTACCAGCAATATTTAATACCAGTGGGGAATAGAAGCGGTTGCTGTTACCATTCGTCTCTGAATTGCTTGCATCCGGAGAAGATGTGCCGGAAGAATACGCAGTTTCCTGTGGCTGCGGCGCGGGACTGACATACGGGCTATCCGGTTTTTCTGTAGTAGCCTCTTCTTGTTGCGGTTTCACCGGCGCAATAGTTTGCTGTTCTTCTCTTACAGGTTCGGCAACATCCGTTTTTATCCTGGCGATAACTGCACCCACCGGAACCACATCGTTTACCTGATAAAGGATTTCTTCCAGGGTTCCCGCCGCAATGGATGGAACTTCGGTGTCCACTTTATCTGTTGCTATATCCAATAAAGATTCATCCTGTTTAACCGAATCGCCGGGCTTCTTATGCCACTTGAGAATGGTGGCTTCCATAATGCTCTCACCCATTTTCGGCATTAACAAATCAACAATCGCCATGATGATGAACTTTAGGTTCGGTCAAAAGTAAATATTAATTACTGAAGTCATGCACGTGTGCGGATCATGGCTGCGACAAAATAAATCTTCTTAACAAGTTGAGCACATTCGTTGCCGTGAGTTCCATATTCCTTTGGCGATCGAACCGGAACCAGAGTTTTCGGGTTTCTGTTGTTTGACGATTTCCCACGGCGATCCAAACAGTCCCTACAGGTTTTTCTTCCGTTCCGCCATCAGGACCCATGATACCGGATACAGCGAGTGCATAATCACTTTGAAATAAATTCAGTGCGCCGGTTATCATCTCTTTCACAGTTTCTTCACTCACTGCCCCAACAGTTGCAAGTGTGTGCTTCTTCACCTGCAATACATTTTCTTTAATGCTGTTTTGATATGGAATTAGCCCTCCCTGGAAATACGCGCTTGAACCGGGAATGGTCGTAATAAGATGGGCAATATAACCACCAGTGCAACTTTCCGCCGTAGCAAGGGTTTGTTTGCGGGTCTTCAATAATTTTCCAAGCGCTTCCTGTAAGGAAATGTCCTCGTCCGTTACCATCCATTCACTCACCATTGTTTTCAATTNNAGCTTTATCGTTGCCGGCAATGCAGATTCAAATGCCTGAATATGGTCCGCCAGAAATGATTCACCAACACCCGCTGTTAAAAGGTTCCGGTGTATAATGAACGGCATCTCAAATTTTTTTTTCAAATAGGGAATTACATCTTCCGTCATCATCCCTTTCATTTCGTGGGGTACTCCCGGCATGGAAATAAAAACTTTATCCTCTCTTTCAAATAACATTCCTGGTGCAGTTCCGCGCTTATTCTGGATTACAGTGCATGATTCGGGAACCTCGGCCTGTTTCAGGTTGCGTTCGATCATCGGGCGCCGGAGAATGGTTTCGAAAATATGTTTGACGTTTTGTAAAGCTCCTTCATTTACGACCAGCCTGGTATGAAAATAATCACTGAGAAGCGACTTTGTAATATCGTCTGCCGTAGGTCCCAACCCGCCCGTTATCAAAATGATTCCGGATACGGCAGATGCCTCATCGAGTGCCTTCCAGATATCACCCCACAGATCACCAACGGCGATCCGGCGGTTTACCCAAATGCCTGCCTTATTTAATTCCTGCGCCATCCAGGCGCTATTGGTATCGATCACCTGACCGATCAGCAATTCATCACCGATAGTAATAATGGATGCATTTGTCATAACCAGTGGTTCATTAAGCTATTTACCGGGAACTGTGTTATCATCCCTGGAAATAAGGAGCCAGGACGCTGCGCAGTTCATCCGGCATTTGACTTTTTTCAAAAGTCCCCATTTTCACAAAATAGAGGATCACTTTTCCAGTCGTGAGCAGTTTTTTTTCCTGATTGTATACTTCGTGATCAAAACTAATGCGGTATGTATCCGGAAGTTCTCTTAATATGGTTTTTATGCTGAGAAGGTCATCATAGTATGCAGGACGCAAAAATTTAGTCTGCATTTCAACTACCGGCATGATCACGCCCAGTGCTTCCATTTCTTTGTAAGTAAATCCCAGCTTTCGGATCGATTCCGCTCTGGCTACTTCAAAATACTGGGCATAATTACCGTAATAGACCACATTCATCTGATCAGTTTCGGCATACCTGACCCTTATCTGCGTTTCCGTAATAAACATACGATGGTTGCATTTGATTTGCTTCCTATTTTCCCATCATGCCGTCAACACTCACCCTTCCCGGTCCGATAATCATAATTGTAAACACGCTGGTTAAATAGATGATCCCCAGATCCATATTGTGAAGAGGTTGTCCCCGGTGGAACATAAAGACGGCAACAGACAGGTTAAGCACGATAACGAAAGCAGCCAATCGTGTAAATAATCCCAATACCAGCAGCATGGAGCAAAAAACTTCAGCAAAGATAGAAAGCAACACGGAGCTCTGGTGGCCGATATGAAAGGGGTCGTAGAAATTGCCGGACATGCTGCTGAAATTTGTGAGCTTGCTTAATCCGTGCGCTATGAGCAACATGAGTCCCGTCACGACCCGCTGCACCAGCAATGCAAAATTGAACGCATTGTCAGAGTATGCAGTAGATAATAATTTTTTCATTGGGAATATTTAAGCCAAAAGTAGTGGATTTGGCCTTTTTGACGGTTGTTCTAAAAAAATGTTAATCCTGTCAGTTATCCACACTTGTTTGGAACAATCTTTGGTTATAGAGGAAAATAATCAGAACCTTCGAACGTGATTAACTATTTCCGGATGAAACGATTACTTTTTCCGTTCCTCCTTGTTTTGTTTTTTTCGGCAAATGCACAGCAGACCTTTTACCTGAATGATCCGCAGGCAGCCTTTAAACAAGCCCAGGAGTATTATCAGAAACAGTATTACAGTCTGGCCTACCCGATTTTCAAAGAGCTCGAACAGGACCAGCAAAACAAGCTGCAGTATAGTGAGTCCTTTGAATTTCAGAATATACATTATTATACCCTGGTTTGCTCACTAAACCAGGACGACAGCTCTTCCGTTGCTCCCGCAAAGCAGTTCATCGCGCACGAAAACAATGCGTCTCGCGGAGAAATGCTCAGCTATCACCTGGCTGAATATTATTTTCGTCAGGGGAACTATGAATCTGC
>PLEB01000108.1 GCA_003136915.1 Chitinophagaceae bacterium | reverse complement strand
GGTTTTTTGGCATGCGCACTGTCTTTATTTGTCCCCGTCTTTCCTCCTGCACTTTGTGTTGCATTGGCTGCACTCATGAGGGCGGCGAATGGATTAACCGGTTTTACATCGGCCTGCCCCAAAAGTTCTCCCTGCGCACCATCAAGCCTTATTTCTATGCTTCCACCGGTAAATCCCTCGGATGGATTTGCGGTGGCATTCAATTCAAGCTGCCTGATGCCGGTTAAATCAATATTCTTAAATCCAATATAGCCATTGGCTTTCGGAATTACATTTTCTGAAACAAAAAACATGATTTGTTTTTTAATTTCAGCTCCTTTCATAATATCTGCCGAGGCAGGCTCGAGATTGGGACTATGTAAAACAACCACGGTTTCGGTAGTCAGGTTTGTGGCGGCCGGGGCGCCTTTATCGGTATAGGCAGCACGGACAATAACCGTCCCCTTGCCATTGTCACCGGATGGAATTTTCTGGGTGAAACTACCTTTTAACGGAAGTGTTCGAATGTTTTTATCCCTTATGTTCAGCATATAATTGACAATAACCCGCGCATCGTTTAAGCTGATGGCTGGATGGGCGGGCATATTCACCGTTCCCCAAACGCCTGAACCACCGCCTCTTATTTTTTTCGGTAAGCTATCCAGCGCCCATGACTGTTTTGATTTGTATTTGTCAGCTATTTCCGTAAACATGGGCCCTACGGATTTAGTATCTTCATGATGGCAATTCTGACAATCGTACTTGCCAATCATTTCCCTGGCAACGGCAAATCTTGTGGAAGCGTCCACACTGCGCTGCGCCTGATTTACCTCCGCATAATCAAAACCTTCTGAAGCATAATCGATACTGACAGCAACCTGTTCAGGATCAATTTTTCCATCTTCTTTATCACTTACTTCCACATCATATCCAAAAGGTTCGCCCGGAAAGAAAAAGCTTTTATTTCCCGGAATATTCAAACTTACCTGCGGTGGCTCATTGCCTGCAACCAGGCTGACAGATTTGCTGTTCTTTGCTCCCTGAGGATCGGTTACGGTCAGTGTTGCCGTATAGACGCCCGGCTGCGTAAGCGTTAAGGATGGATTTTCTTCAGTAAACTGCTGAAGCGAGCCTCCGGATGCAGAGGTTACTTTCCATTCGTATTTTAGGGAATCTCCGTCGTAATCCTTAGTTCCGGCGGCAGATAAGTTGACCTTAAAAGGAACTGATCCTCCGCTGGCACTCGCCGTTGCCTGAACAACCGGGGTGCGGTTACCGGCGTTATATTCAATCCTAACCAATTTTGCATTATCGCTTTTTCTAAACCAGTTGCTTCCATATTCCAGCACATACAGATCACCGTTAGTCCCGAATTTCATATCAATCGGTTCTATGGGCTGGTAAGAAGGCAAAAAATGTTCCATTGACTGGTAGTCGCCATTCTCCTTCATCGAAATGGCCATAATCCAGCCCCGGGAAAGATCTGCGACCAGCCATTTATCCTCATAATAGGCAGGGTAGGGCCGTACAGCATCTTTAAAATCGGAATGGTGATAAATAGGGCCTCCTACTGCGCAACGCGAGCCCGTGCCCACTTCGGGAAATTTATCAGAAATCCCGTATGGGTAATAAATAAATGCAGGTACGGCGGGAGGCAATTCATTCTGGCCGGTATTGTTGACCGAATTATTTATCGGCTTTGCGGGGTCCTTAGGCGCGGATACAATATCCGTCTTGTAGTCATAAAATGGATATCCTACATTGTTCCCAATAAAATAAGGCCACCCGAAATTGCCAGGCTTTCGCGCTTGATTAAATTCATCCATGCCCGTCCTGGTAGTTTTTGTGTCTTCGTTTGCATCGGGCCCAACTTCACCCCAGTATAGCCAACCGGTTTTACTGTCAATCGAAGGACGCCAGGGATTACGGTCTCCCATGACATATATTTCCGGCCTGGTTTTCGGCGATCCTTTAGGAAAAAGATTTCCGTCAGGAATACTATATGTACCGTCCGGTTCTGGATGGATGCGAAGAATTTTTCCCCGTAAGTCATTTGTATTACCTGATCCGCGCTGATCATCCCAGCTGCTGCGCCCGGGCCGCTCATCTGTTTGAGATTTTTCAGCAACATTGCCCGTATTGTTTCCGACTGTCAAATAAAGATTTCCACCGGCATCCCATGTCATTCCGCCTCCGGTATGACAACACACTTCACGCTGTGTCGGTATTTCCAGCAATACTTTTTCAGAGCCCGCCACCAATTTATCATCAACAATCTGCCAGCGCGCGAGAACATCTTTTTTCACAACGGGATGAGCATAAAATAAATAGGCCCAATGGTTCTCGCTAAACTTTGGATCAACCGTAAACCCGATAAAACCTTCTTCCGCTTCAGTTACCTCGCCTGTGGCGCTGGTGTATTTTGTGTTTACGGGAATGGTTCCGACGAGGCTGACCGTTTTGCTGACCGGGTCATATACTTTAAGGGCGCCCTTACGCTCATTGATGTAAACTCTTCCATCTTTCAGTACTTCAAAATTCATTGGTTCATCAAAATCGCCCTGGGCCGTAAGGACCACAGGCGTAAAACGATTGTCGTCCGGCTTCTTAAGGTCTTCTGTTTTTGTTTCAGGATGACTGCAGGAAAACAGGAGAAAACAAGTGAGGACATAAAAACCAGCGTGAACCGGAATCAGTAATTTACTTGTACGGAGATGCATGATTTATTTCGTTCGTTTGATTGCGTATTAATCAATCGCATTTGGCTAAATTTACTGAATGAAGGTAGGATTATTATTATTTCGTAATTCTATATGCATTTAATAATACGATCTATGATCATTCCGGATAAAATGGAATTGTTTTCACTTAATTCAACAAATGAAACTAAGAAGCAGTAATTGGTTCGGCAGAACAGGCAAAGACGGTTTTATTTATCGTGCCTGGATGAAA
>PLEB01000427.1 GCA_003136915.1 Chitinophagaceae bacterium | reverse complement strand
AACCAGTACGTCAGGGAAATCGACCGTTGCATCGCCCTGCTGAATGAATAGCTTTTTTCAATTTCAGACGCGCTTTACCAACCGCATCTTCATTTCATCTGCACCCTGTGATACTTCGAGCGTATATACGCCATAAGGAAGCTCGTTAAGGCCGTCCCAGTCGAGGGACTGCTGTCCGAAGCCGAGTTCTTTCTGAAGTTCACTGCATACACTGCCGTGGTCGTCTTTCAGAACTGCTTTTAATAAAGAATTGTGTGTTTGGTTAATTTCGAAGCTGAGGCGATCGATGAAATTCGGAGATTTGATTTTCAGGAACATGGTACTGGATTTGGATACTGGATTAATCCATCCCCGTTAGGATTCTTCAGAAGAAGTTCACTTAACTTCGAACAATCGTTATCCGGCGGATGCGAATAACAAGTTAAAACAAGTATTTCAGAGATGCAAGAACTGATCCCAATAAATATCGTTATCGGCGACCGCCCTTTCCGGATCAAAATCAGACCGGAGGACGAGGGTGCGGTTCGTAACACGCTCAAAATCATCAATGACCAGATCATTGAGTTTAAAAAGCAGTTCGCCGGGAAAGATATGCAGGATTACGTCTCCATGGTGCTCCTCTGGTACGCTACCCAACCCGGGCTAAACGACAGCTCCCCAATCTCGGCAGACTTTACCAATTCCCTGAATAAGTTGGAAGAACAATTGGACAAGATCCTTTCCTGAGGCGGCCTGCCAAGCCCCGGCCTACTTAAAAATCCCTTATCTTCGCTGGCCGTCCGCATGCTTTTACGGATGATAAAATTTTGATTTTGAACATTTTAAATTAGGAGTCAATGGATTCAACCCTCATATACACGATCATTTCCGTCGCTGCCCTGGGCCTGGGCATCCTGGCGGGCAAACTGATCTTTAATAAAAATACACGCAGGCAGATCGAAGACGCAAATCAGCAATCCCAGAAAATCCTTGCCGATGCCCAGTTTTCCACCGAAACCCTGAAAAAGGAGAAGATCCTGGAAGCCAAAGAAAGGTTTGTACAGCTTAAATCCGAACATGATAAGGAAGTATTGGACAGAAACCGCAAGCTCAGCGATTCTGAGCTCAGGATTAAGCAGAAAGAACAAGGCATCAACCAGCGCATGGAGATGCTGGATAAACAGGGAAAAGAAAACGAGGCAATTAAGGAAACCCTGAACCGTCAGATAGAAGTGGTTAACCATAAACGCACTGAACTGGAAAAGCACCAGGAAGAGCATATCAGGCGATTGGAAAAGATTGCCGCCCTGACTGCCGAAGAGGCTAAGACCCAGCTAATTGAGAGCCTGAAAAACGAAGCTCAAACCCAGGCCCTTGCCCTCCAGCAGGAGATCATTGACGACGCCCGCCAAAAGGCCAATAAAGAGGCCAGAAAGATCATTATACAAAGCATACAACGAACCGCTGCGGAACAGGCCATTGAGAATTCTATTACGGTCTTTAACCTGGAAAGTGATGAAATCAAGGGTCAGATCATCGGCCGCGAAGGCCGCAATATCCGGGCTCTGGAAGCGGCAACCGGGGTAGACCTGATCGTGGACGATACCCCGGAAGCCATCGTGCTTTCATCCTTCGACCCGCTTCGCCGGGAAATTGCCCGTCTTTCATTGCAGAGGCTGGTAGCAGACGGCCGCATTCATCCGGCCCGTATCGAAGAGGTAGTGGACAAAACCCGCCGCCAGATTGAAGAGCAGGTAGTTGAGATCGGAGAAAGGACCGTAATTGAACTGGGCATCCATGGCCTTCACAAAGAACTCGTGAGGATCGTCGGGAAAATGCGCTTCAGATCCTCCTACGGCCAGAACCTTTTAATGCATAGCCGCGAAGTGGCCAATCTCTGTTCCATCATGGCATCAGAGCTGGGTATGAATCCGAAACTGGCCAAGCGCGCAGGACTGCTGCATGATATCGGAAAGGTTCCTGATGAGGAGACCGAGTTGAGCCACGCGCTTCTCGGAATGAAAATCGCAGAAAAATACGGCGAGAATCCGGCTGTGGTAAATGCCATTGGCGCACATCACGACGAAGTGGAAATGCAATATGTTATCGCCCCTATTATCCAGGCCTGCGATGCCATCAGTGGGGCCAGACCAGGTGCCAGGCGCGAGATCATGCAGCAATACATTCAGCGTATCAAGGACCTGGAAAACCTGGCGCTTACGTATCCCGGTGTTGAGAAGGCCTATGCAATCCAGGCAGGACGGGAATTACGGGTTATCGTAGAATCCGACCGCGTTTCTGACGCTGAAAGCGACAAGCTTAGTTTTGAAATTGCACAGAAGATACAAACAGAAATGACTTATCCGGGACAAATAAAGGTTACAGTGATCAGGGAAAAGAGAGCTGTGAATGTAGCACGTTAACAGAACCGCCGATAGTTTTTGAATTTAACTGAAAGCATGTTACTTTTGCATCCCAAAAAATCATGATATGAGCACGGCAGTTTCATACGTCCACGAACAGTTATCCGGTAAAAAGAAAATTCCAGCTTTCAAAGCGGGGGATAACATTACGGTTAACTATAAAATCCTTGAAGGCAATAAGGAACGGATCCAGAGTTTTAAAGGAGACGTTCTCAAACGTCAGGGTGTNNAGAAGCGGTAAGAGCGCCCGGATCAAGGAAAAAAGAATCGTTTCCTGATATTTAATCATCTGTTAATGATCCGGTGGAAGGATAAACCTTCTGCTTTTTTATTCTCAATAGATTACCTTTACGCAATTAAATAAAACGATTATGTTCAGCCATTTCCTGCAGTGTTTGTTCCTTTTGTCAGCGCCCGGCGGATCAGAGTGGATCCTGATCATACTTGCGGTATTGATCCTTTTTGGAGGAAAAAAGATTCCTGAATTTATGCGTGGACTCGGTCGTGGCATGCGCGAATTCAACGACGCCAAAAACAATGTGAAGAAAGAATTTGAAGAAGGTATGAATGAGTCAAAGGAAACACCCACACCCACGGTAACAACAACAACACCTACTGCTACTACAAACACAACAACGACTACCCCTCAGTAATGCGGCCCGTTACGTGATCATGTAGTCACAAAGCTTGTTCTCTTTTTCTTCCATACGTGAATATCGCCGTGATCTGCTGAGCGGGTCCACATCCTGCCGGGAGGCAGTCTCCTATTATCTTGAAAGGATAAAGCGTCTTGGTCATTTGAATGCTTTCGTGCGCGTGTACGCGAAGGAAGCGCTTGAAATTGCCGACCGTCTCGATCAGGAAAGGATGGAAGGAAATCCAATCGGGAAACTGCACGGCGTGATCATCGGTATAAAAGATGTCCTTTGCTATAAAGATCATCCGCTTACCGCCGCTTCCAGGATATTGGAAGGATTTAATCCACTTTATAATGCCACTGCGGTGGAATGGCTGCTGAAGGAAGGGGCCATTATCCTCGGCCACCTGAACTGCGACGAATTTGCCATGGGTTCGAGTAATGAGAATTCCGTCTATGGAAGGGTTAAAAACGCCCTGGATCCCGGGCTTGTTCCCGGAGGGTCTTCCGGTGGCTCAGCCGTGGCTATACAGGCCGGTCTTTGCATGGTTTCCCTGGGAAGTGATACAGGGGGCTCCGTGCGTCAGCCTGCAGATTTCTGTGGGGTAATTGGCTTTAAACCCAGTTATGGCAGGGTTTCCCGTTATGGCCTCATTGCCTATGCCTCCTCCTTTGATCAAATCGGCGTCTTTGGAAGATCCATACCCGATATCAGCGTTGTAGCGGGAGTAATATCCGGATTTGACCCGAAGGACAGCACCTCATCACGCAGGGCCGTTCCGGAATACACGGAAGGCCTGGATGGTCCGGGTCCAAAATACCGTATAGCCGTTCTGAAAGAGGCCCTGGATCACCCGTCCCTTGACCCTGAAATCAGGGATCGGATCAGGGGGTTTGTCGCCGATCTCCGCTCTAATGGCCACCTGGTAGAGGAAATTTCCTTCGATTTGCTCGATTTTATCGTTCCGGCCTATTATATCCTCACTACGGCAGAAGCCTCTTCCAATCTTGCCCGCTTCGATGGGGTGAGGTATGGGCGGCGAACCAGCGATCCCCAGGCCCCTTATCCAGCCTTTTACGCCAAAACCAGGTCAGAAGGCTTTGGAAAAGAGGTAAAAAGGCGGATCCTGCTTGGAACCTTTGTATTGAGCTCAGGCTACTATGATGCATATTTTACCAGGGCCCAGCAGGTCAGAAAAATTTTAGCATCCAGAACTAGATTGATATTCAACAAGTTCGACGTAATTCTCTCCCCAACCGTCCCAACCACCGCCTTTCGCGCCGGGGAGAAAATCTCCGACCCCGTAGCGATGTATCTTGCTGATTTATATACTGTTTATGCAAATCTGGTAGGCATTCCGGGCATTTCTTTGCCTCTTTTCCGGCATTCAAATGGCATGCCTTTTGGGGTTCAGGTTATGACAAACCAGTTCCAAGAATTACCTTTGTTTAAGCTCTCCTGCAATCTGATGCAGCAATATAAGTCCTACGAAATTCCGGCCTTATGAAAACCGGATCCACGAGCTACATTATCCGGTAACTACAAATCCGCAATCCATCCCTTGAAAAATTTATTAACCGAATTTCCGGTTTGTAAATCTTTAAGCATTAAGAGATGAAAAGACTTTTATTGTCGGGCATTGCATTTGCCACGCTTGTCATGAGTACCCGGGCAGGCACCATAAAAAAAGACAAAACCTCAGTTTCTCTTTACCTGGCCGTCGATACCAGCAATGTCAAGGGTAGCTTTAACGAGCTTTTCCTTAATTCGGTTACGGGTAGCAACGGGGCCAGACTTAACGCCCATGCTGTGAGCTATGTACAGGATTTTATGCTAAAGAATAAAAAAGAAATGGATGTATTGAAATCCTGGGGTCATAATTACTTCAATATCATGGACGGGATCCTGAATGAATACGCTCTCCCTACAGAACTTAAATACCTGGCCGTAATTGAATCGCAATTGAAGCCTACAGCAGTTTCCTGGGCCGGCGCAGCCGGACCTTGGCAATTGATGCCTTCAACTGCACGGCTCCTGGGTCTTAAAGTAGGCCACAAGATCGATGAAAGAAAGGATTATCGCAAAAGCACCCGGGCAGCGGCAAAATACCTGAAAGGTCTCTATTCCGAATACGGAGACTGGCTCCTGGTGATTGCAGCTTACAATGGCGGCGAAGCCAATGTTAACCGAGCAATTAAAAAAAGTCAAAGCCGGAATTTCTGGAACCTTCAGTATTACCTGCCCTCCGAATCCAGAAATCATGTGAAGAAATTCATAGGAACAGAATACAGCTTTGAAGGCCAGGGCAGCGTAACTACATTAACCAGAGAAGAAGCGGGTGATCAGCTATCCGGATCCTCCATGTATGTGTTTGCAAGGAAAATAAATAGGGATGAAGAAGCAATGGCCAAAACGATGACTGTTTCCGGCAAATATTTTTCAACCGTTATTTCCAAATATATTCAGATGGATATAGATGAATTTAACAGGTATAATCACGATTTTGATAAGGTAATGGGAGGTGAGAATAATTGTTATGATCTGAAACTGCCTGAAGACAAAATGGATCTTTTTGTTTCCAACAAGTACCAGATACTGAATGAATCCGTACAACAGCTTCAGTTAAATGAAGAAGATAACAACTGAAATCATTGACCCCGCCGACGAGTTCCGGCGGGGTTTTTTAATATTTTTTCGATGGCAGAAACCTTCATTAAACATTCTTCATATTCCTTTTCAGGATCACTCTTGGCCGTAATTCCTGAGCCGGCAAAATAAGAAAGATACCGCTCCGGCTTGTTATAGAACAGGCTCCTGATCACAACATTGAAATCAAAATCCTGATCGGGTTTTACGTATCCCACAGCGCCTGAAAATAATCCGCGTTTTGATTTTTCATATTTTTCTATCAGCTCCAGCACACGTTTCTTTGGGGCTCCGGTCATGGATCCCATTGGAAAAGTGGAAGCAATCATTTGTGTCCAACCCAATCCTTCTTTCAACCTGCCATGGATGGTGGAGATCATTTGATGTACCTGCGAAAAGCTGTAGATGCCAAAAAGTTCTTCCACTTTCACGGAATCCGGCCGGCATATGCGCGACAGATCATTGCGCACAAGATCCACCACCATCACATTCTCTGCACGATCCTTTTCGCTATTGTACAAATCCTCTTTGAGCCGGTCATCCTGCTGTTTATTGTCAAGGTCGCGCGGCGCTGTTCCTTTGATGGGTTGGGACAAAATCGAATCCCCTTTTCTTTTCAGATATCTTTCCGGGCTGGCGCACAGCAAATATTTTCCAGAAACCGTATAGTACGCAGAGAACGGAGAGGGGGAGTTTTGATTCAACAACTGAAACAAAGGAATGGGATCCAGATCCACCTGCTTTGCATAAAACTCCTGACAGAAATTAATTTCATAACAATCTCCCCGAAAAATATGTTCCTTCAGCTTATCGATGATCCTGATATATTCTGGTTTCTCAACCCTTTGGCGGACAATAACCGGTTCTCCTTCTTTAATTTCAGTCATCACTGGTGAGTCCTGGATTTCCTTCAAAACCTGGTCGTGATTGTCCTCAAACAATCCGATACTTAAACGGTCATGATTCAAAAGCACAATGATCCTGGGAACAAAAAAGAAAAGGTCAGGAAAGCCTATCTGATCAGGAAGTTGCGAAGGAACCCCATTTGTTTCCGCTTTCAGGTCATAGGAAAAATGGCCAAACAGCCAGTCGTTCTCTTTGGAAGAATATTGATTGAGTTGTTCAAACGCATTTCCCGACTTCGCTTCCAGGCTCGATTTTTCACCGACGGCTGCCAGGCATTCAAATGAATGTGTACTGGATTTGTGCTCCTGGTTGTCTAAAAAACAACAGGTATTAAAACGGGATGTCCAGTTTAATACCTGTTGTTTTGTTTTATACAAATCAGCAACGGGAAAGGAAACAAATGCGCGATTGGACATTAGGTTCTCCCTGATTAAAAATCGTCCTCCTCCTCTTCAAAACCTCCATCGTTAAAAAGATCCAGATTTTTATAGTCATCATCCAAACCAAGATCATCTTCTTCACCTCCCTTGGCAGCCTTTTTTCCTCCGGCGGTGGGACCTTTCTTTACCTTTGACCTGGGCACATCGAATTCATCAAAATCGGGATCCCACTCCTCATCTTCTTCAACCTTATCCCATTCATCAACTTCGTCTTCTTCAGCAGTGTCATCATCGTCATCCTCATCCTCATCATCCCCTTTCTTTTTTGATTTAGGGGACGCGGTTTTTGNNTCGGTTGTTTGGATGTTGCAGGTGCGGATTTTTTGGAATCCTTTTTCTCCTTATCAGATTTCGTTGCCATGTTCCAATAAGATTAGATTGTAAAATTTCAGCGAAGTTTTTAAACCTCCAAATTTTTTTAAAAAGAATTTTGGCTATGCCGTATTCGCTAGATATTTTCTATCAATTGGTTACGACCCGGCCCGTTGGATATGTATGAAACCTTAACTTTCAGGTAACTATCTATAAAAGAAATATATTCTTTCATAGCTGCGGGCAATCCACCGTAATTACTGATAGCCGTAATATCTGACTTCCATCCCTTAAATGAGGTAAGAATCGGTTCAATAACGTGTTGCAGCATCTGGAAGGGAATTTCACCGGTCTCTTTGCCGTCAATCCTGTACTTGCTGCATACTTCCAGGTTTTCAAAATCATCCAGTACATCAGCCTTGGTCATCACCAGGCTACCTACGCCGTTGATCATACATGCATAACGAAGGGCTACCAGGTCAATCCAGCCGCAACGGCGCGGTCTTCCGGTGGTTGCGCCGAATTCGCTCCCTGCCTTTCGCAAGCGGTCGCCAGTTTCATCTTTGAGTTCGGTGGGAAAGGGTCCGCTTCCAACGCGCGTGCAATATGCCTTGGTAACGCCGATCACGTCCCGAATCTGCTGGGGGGGCACACCAAGGCCGGTACAAACCCCGGCAGAAATGGTGTTTGAGGAAGTCACGAATGGAAAGGTCCCAAAATCTACGTCCAGCATGCTGCCCTGAGCTCCTTCCGCGAGCACTTTTTTACCCTGGCTGATCTTTTCGTTGATAAAATACTCTCCGGCTACGATCTTGAACTGGCGCATGAAATCAAGAGCCTCAAAAAATTCCTCTTCCCAGGCCGAAACGTCTTCCTGAAAGTGAAGGCCGTCCAATAATTTCTGATGCTTTAACCTAAGCCGGATATACTGGGTGGTAAAGCTCTTGTCCATTAAATCGCCAACACGTAATCCGTTCCGTCCCGTTTTATCCATGTAAGAAGGTCCTATGCCTTTCAGCGTGGACCCGATCTTTTCATTTCCTTTGGAAAGTTCGGATGCCTTATCCAGCGCGCGATGGGTTGGCAATATAATATGGGTCCTCTGCGCGATATAAAGATTCTTGCGAAAATCAATTCCGAATGATTTAACCGATTCGCATTCTTTTTTCAGCGTGACGGGGTCCAGGACCACCCCATTTCCAATCAGGTTGATGGTATTTTCGTGAAAGATGCCCGAGGGTATCTGATGAAGGACGATCTTCTTATCGTTTACGTAAAGTGTATGGCCGGCATTCGGTCCGCCCTGGAACCGTGCTATGATATCATAGCGCGGTGCGAAGTAATCCACAATCTTGCCCTTGCCCTCATCGCC
>PLEB01000001.1 GCA_003136915.1 Chitinophagaceae bacterium | reverse complement strand
TTTTTCCATATAATTCATGCTGCCATGCATGCCTTGATGCAACCAATGTTCCAACTTCCTTGCGTCTTCATCAAGGGGTTTTGCCTCTGCAATACCGCAATAATCGAAGCCGGCGGAAGTGGCCAGTGAGCGGATAAAGCGTGTGTTTTCAGTAATATTCATGACGCAAACAAGAATCTAGTAAACTCTACCAATAATTTTTATATTTTTAAAGCGTTATCAAGCCCTAAACCCCACTGCTTCCATGAGATTCGCCCGTTGGCTTTATTTGCTGACTTTCTTCGTATTGCCACAAAGTTACCTTTCTGCGCAGGGAAACGCTGATATAAAATTCGGAAAAATTACAGCAGCTGATTTCGACCTTTCGGGGGAATCCTTTGATCCCTCCGCCAGCGCGTTGATTATTTCAGACGTTGGCAGCACACGTTTTGAGGGCAATGACTGTAGCGGATTTGATATGATTTACTCCCGTCGCCGGAGAATAAAAATCCTGAATAAAAACGGTTTTGATATTGCGTCCTACGTTATTTCTGTCCGCGTAAATCAGCGAAATGAAAATCAACTGGATAAGACCGAGATCAAAGGTTGTACCTATAATCTGGAAAACGGCGTGATGGTTAAAACAGAATTGGACCCATCCTCTATCTACAGGGTGCATGATACCAAATCAGATGATCTTCTGAAGGTTACCATGCCCGCTCTAAAGGAAGGATCTATCATGGAAATATCCTATACCGTTAGATCTTCAAATATGACTGGAATACAGCCCTGGGAATTTCAGGGAAAATATCCTTGCCTCCGGAGTGAGTATACTATAACTGTTCCACCCGTATTTCACTATGTGATGAGAATTAAGGGAGACGGACAGTTTGACACAGATTCTGTAGCACTTGTGCCTGTTGAGTACGCTTTGTCCACATTGACCAAATCAGGATTTAATCCGATTTCAATTTCGGGAAAATCCACACAAAGACATTGGGTCAAAAAAAATATTCCCGGATTGAAGTCAGAACCTTATTTAAGTGCTGTGGAGAATTATATTCCATGCGTATCCTTTCAACTGGATTATGTAAAGTGGAGAGATAATGACGACAAAGAAAATATCTTACCCACATGGCCAATAACGAGCGAAAAGATGCTTCAGAACGAAAATTTCGGAGCATGCCTTGATCAGGATAATATCTGGATGGTAAGTAAACTCAAATCCATAACGGGGTCCTGCAAAACAGATCTTGAGAAGACCCGGCAAATCTATTCCTTCATTCGGGATCAATTTACTTGCAATGACTTTCATCGGTTATGGTTAACGCTTCCTTTGAAGGAAATTTTTAAAAAGATGGGAGGGAATGTCGGTGAGATCAATATGCTGCTAACGGCTATGCTGAGGAAGGCCGGTATATCTGCAGATCCGGCTATTCTTAGTACAAGAGAGAATGGGGTAGCCTGTACAGATTATCCGCTGCTCACTGATTATAACTACATGATTTGCGTAGCCAGTATAGACGGGGAGCGTTATACGCTTGACGCCAGCCATCCTTTGCTGGGTTTTGGAAAACTCGAAGCTGATTGCTATAATGGGAAGGCAATTATTCTAAATAAGGATCAACCCTCTTATGTGGATCTCAAATCGGACCTACTCAGGGAATCCAGAACTACTACAGTATTTATTGTGAACGATTCTGCCGGACATTCCGCAGGAAGTTTGCAGACGGTATTTAATCCGGTATCGTCATACATGATTAGAAAGGAAGTAAGGAGCGGATCGGTCCACGCATATTTTCAAAATGTTCTCTTGAAAAACAGAAATGACATGAACATTGAAAATATGAATATGGATTCTCTGAATGATCCGGATAAGCCGTTAGCCATAAGCTACGATTTTAATCTTCCTTCCCTCGACAGCGTCGACATACTTTATTTTAAACCGATAATGGATGGTGAAAAACAGGAGAATCCGTTTGTCGCAGTTAACCGCGAATATCCAGTTGAATTGCCTTACCAAATTGATGATATTTATATTCTGAGTGTGGAAGTACCTGCCCGGTTCAAGATTGATGAATTTCCAAAATCAGCCAGGATAAATTTAAACGGCAATGACGGTTTCTTTGAATACATAGCGGACATTGAAGGAAATACAATTCAGATGCGTGTCAGGGTAAAAATAAACAGGACGTATTTTCCAACTTCAGAATACAACAGCCTCCGCGAATTTTACACTAATATCAAGAAGAAAGAGGATGAACTGATTACGTTTAAAAAGAAATCCAAATCATGAAAAAATGTATTGCCATATTCTTATCATTACTTACGGGATTTGCCCTAAGGGCACAATCATTCGCTGCGCTTGAAATTCCCGATTCACTTAAGGAAAATGCCAATGTTGTAATCAGGCTGGATGAAAAAATATTTGAAATAAAATCCATAGGTCACGCTGTGATGAAAGAGCGCCACGTATACCGCATACTCAACGAGAAAGCTGATGGATATGCTACTTACAAAACCTATTATGACAAATTCACATCAATTAATTATGTGGATGCTGCCTTGTTTGATTCGAAAGGAAAGGAAATAAAGCATTTTAAGAAAAAGGATATGTCTGATCTTCCCGCGCAGGATGAGTTTTCACTCGTTACTGATAGCAGATTTAAAAAAGGAAGTTTTTATTACCATGATTATCCATACACTGTTGAGTTTGAGGAAGAGGATGAAATTGATGGATTCCTGACTATTGATGGTTGGTTCCCGCTAACTTCTATAAAAGAATCTGTTGAGGACAGCAAATACAGCATTATAACTCCCCAGGATTATGAGATCAGATATAAAATGGTCAATTCGGACATTTTGCCTTCGATCACAGAAAAGGGGCCCAAGAAAACATATATGTGGGAAATAAAAGATCTCACTGCTTCTGAGGAAATGCCTTTTGCACCGCCGCTGATTAGGTATGATCCATATTTGATGGTAGGGGCAACAGACATTGAGAAAGAAGGATATCGGGGCACCATGTCAACCTGGAACGATTTCGGTAAATTTTATGGCAGCCTGCAAAAGGGAAGGGACGTGTTGCCAGATGAAGTCAAGCAAAAAGTACATCAGCTAACCGATGCGATTGCGGATCCAGAAAAGAAAGTAGCTGTTCTGTATGATTTTCTTCAGAAAAATACGCATTATGTGAGCATCCAACTGGGAATCGGCGGTTGGCAGACTTTTGATGCTGCCTATGTCGCGCATAATAAGTATGGAGATTGTAAAGCCCTTTCAAATTTTATGGTTGCTTTATTAAAGGAAGCAGGCATAAAAGCCCATTACGTAATCATTCATGGCGGGGAAGAAAATATGGATTTTATAAAGGACTTTACATATGATCCCTTCAATCATGTAATTTGTTGTGTTCCTCTTGCAAAGGATACAATCTGGCTTGAATGCACATCCCCCTATTTGCCAGCCGGGTACTTAAGTGATTTCACTTCTAACCGGTATGGATTACAGGTCG
>PLEB01000371.1 GCA_003136915.1 Chitinophagaceae bacterium | reverse complement strand
ATCGATAGCAGATTTGGCAACCGAAGCATGCGCCCCGTCCACACCCACACAAATAGAATGTTCAGAAGATGCCTGTGTTATCAGTATCACGTTAATCTGCTGCCCGGATAAAGCCTCGAATAGCCTTTTTGAAAATCCCGGGATCCCGATCATTCCGCTGCCTTCCAGGCTCAACAACCCGATATTGCCGATACTGGAAATGCCACGGATATTGCTGCCACTGCGCCTGGAAACCTTTTCGATCAGGGTTCCCGGATCCTCAGGTGAAAAAGTATTTTTAATCCTTACCGGTATGCCCTTGCTCATCAGCGGTTGCAATGTAGGCGGATAAATTACTTTGGCTCCGAAATGAGAAAGTTCCATGGCTTCCTGGTAAGAAATATTTGAAATTACCCGTGCATTGCTGACCAGCCGAGGATCTGCCGTTATCATTCCGGAAACATCGGTCCAAATCTCAATGCTGCCGCAATCCAGCGCACTGCCGAAGATGGCTGCAGTGTAATCTGAACCTCCCCGCCCAAGGGTTGTCGTTATTCCCAGCACATCGGCGGCAATAAATCCGGGTACCACCAGCAGGCCTGCGTCGGAGGACTGAAAATATTCAATCATCCTTCTCTTTGTAGTCCGGAAATCAACCTGGGCATGTCCAAATCTTGAATCCGTAACGATTAGCTCGCGGGAATCCTTCCAGCTGTTCTTTACGGCCTGGGTGTTTAGGCCGGCGGATAATATCCTGGAAGACAGGAGCTCGCCGAAGCTCAGCACACAATCTTTAGTGCGTGGTGAAAGTTCACGCAATAGGTAAATCCCTTTGAAAATATCCTCCAGTTCGTTACAGATTTTCTTCACCATACTGAGAATTCCACTTTGGCTGGCCAGGGGAATAAGCTGGCGCACCGTGTTCAAATGACGTTGCTCGATCAGGGTAAGAGAATCCCGGTACGATTCATCCCCCGAAGCAGCAGCGATGCCGCATTGCAGAAGGGTATCCGTCATCCCTCCCAGTGCAGAAACCACAACGATCGTCCTGTCTGTCTCGTGCGCTTTTCTCACCACCTCGATGGTCTTGCTTATATTTCCGGCATTGGCTACAGAAGAGCCCCCGAACTTAAGAACCTGCATGGATAAATATTTTGATAAGGTAAATATGCAAACAATAAGCTGCATCCGGTGTGCAGCAAAAGCCCAATGGAGATATGGTATTGTACAACCCCTTACAGGGTTGTGATGGCATGGATGATAGTAGCACCGATTGTGCGGGTAATTGCAGGTATAGCGATAATATGGTTGCTTGAATGAATCACGGCAAATAAAGGAGGAGCTAAGTTAATGAATAATTTTAAAGAAAATAAAACAAATCGATCCAATTTATTAAAAAACCATTGATTTAGCTCAATTGTTTTGATTTCTTATTATATCCTCCTTGATTTGTTGAACGAATTTTAATTTCGTGTTATGAGTAACCAATCTTCCGGATTGTCCGAGTTCAAGAACCTGGTCGGTATTAAATTTCAGCTTTACAACAGTCTATTTACCTCCCTTCCTTTTCACCGCATCGAGAAGACAGGTATTTTTTTGTCTTTATTGCTAACCTATTGCGAAGAAGGGTATCCTAAGAAATTGAGTCCGGTTCAGATCATTGATGAATTTTTCAGTAAGCATTCGCCAGATGGAAATGACCGGGAAAAGGCGGATATACTCTTTCGTTTCGTCCAGTATGTGGAAAGGCAGGTCGTGCTTTTTGATGCGCTGGAAGATGCAGCTTTTACGAGCGTGAATGATATGGGAGGTGCCGGATCACTGAAGCACCTTTCATCCGAAATAGTTCAATACAACAAAGAAGGTGAACTCAGGGAAAAACTGAAGGACTTTGCCGTGCGATTGGTTCTGACTGCGCATCCTACGCAGTTTTATCCCGGTCCGGTTCTGGGTATTATCAACGATCTTTCCCGCGCTGTAATTGAAAATAATGCTGCGGAGATCAATACATTCATGCAGCAATTGGGAAAGACGCCCTTTCTTAAAAAACAAAAGCCAACACCCTACGATGAAGCGGTGAGTCTGATCTGGTACCTGGAAAATGTGTTCTACCATGCAGCAGGCAAGATCCTCTCTGCTTTGAAAAATCAGTTTCCTGAAGCCGTTGCAGACCAGAATCCGGTGATCCAGATGGGCTTCTGGCCAGGAGGTGACAGGGACGGCAATCCCTTCGTAAAAACGGCAACAACCTTGAAAGTAGCCGAGGCACTTCGCGAAGCTATCCTGAGGTGTTATTATTTTGAAGTTCGCCGTTTGAAACGGAGGTTAACATTTAAGGAAGTTGACCTGATCATAGCGGAAATGGAAGAGCAATTATATCAGGAATTGTTTGATCCAAACCCGGAAGCCCCTTTAAAAATCGAGGATATGCTTGCCGCAATGGGGAAAATCAGGGAAATTCTCATATATCAGAATAATGGGCTTTTCCTGGACCTCGTTGAAAATTTCATTAGCAAGTTGAGGATTTTCGGATTGCATTTTGCAACCCTGGATCTCCGCCAGGATAGTTCCGTGCACATAAAAGTATTAAAGGCCGTCCAGGCGAGAGAAAAAGCATTCCCCAATAATTACGATTCTCTTTCTGAAACAGAAAAAATAAAGGTGCTGAGCAATCTGAAGCCACTCGCGGAAACGACTTTTGAGGATGAACTGGTGAATGATACCCTGGATAGTGTTCGTGCAGTAAAAAAAATCCAGGAAAAAAATGGTTCCCTCGGCTGTAACCGTTATATCATCAGTCAATGTAACAGCGCCCTGAATATGATGGAGGTTTATGGACTATTCCTTCTGGGCGGTTGGAAAAAAGAATTCCTCCCCATCGACATTATACCTCTGTTTGAAACAGTGGAGGACCTGCACAATGCGGCGGGAATCATGTCAACCCTTTATTCAAATGAGGATTACCGTGTTCATCTGAAAAGAAGGAATAATACGCAGACCATCATGGTCGGTTTCTCCGACGGAACCAAGGACGGTGGTTATCTCATGGCAAATTGGGGCATTTATAAGGCCAAGGAAGAACTTACCCACATTTCCGAACAGCA
>PLEB01000383.1 GCA_003136915.1 Chitinophagaceae bacterium | reverse complement strand
GCGGGCATTTATAATCCATGGACCGATAAGGACACAAACACGGTGATCAATACATTTGCCATTGTAACCACGGAAGCCAATACGCTGATGAAGCAAATTCACAATAGCAAAGAAAGGATGCCAACCATTCTTCCCGGAAATCTGGCAGAGGCGTGGCTGTATAAAGACCTGACCGATCAGGAAATTTCAGATATTGCCAACTACCAGGTTGCATCCGCTGAAATGAAAGCCACCCCCCTGCATAAGGATTTCCTAAAAAATGCCAATCCGCATGAACAGGTTCATCATGAAGGCGTGCCGGATCTTATCTACGGATAAAAACCATCCGGGATCCTGTATTCCAATGCTCACTGAAATTTAGNNAATTTTTACTTTTTACTTTTTAAGTATTCGGCGTTTCCCTGAGATAATTTTACCTCCTCAGCATTGGGCCTGGCCTGGTATAGGAGAAAAGTTCCTTTTTCGTCCTTTTCAGAAGCAACCTGCTGAATTTTATCTCCCTGCATTACCCTGACATTCTTCCAGCCGGCCGGCACATATGTCTTCAGGGTTAATGGAAGTTTATAAACTGTGGGATCCAGGGAATGGCTCAGGTTTATCACAATTTCTTTTCCTTTCAGGGCAGATTGTACTTTGGCGTCCATTCTTTCCCTTAAGTATTTGGCCACATCCCCGAAAGTTGCAATCCAAAGCCTGTCATCCCGCTGTTTTATAAACTGGAAATAAGTGTCTAACCGCTCATGCGTCAAAGGTTCCCATCCAATATCATCCACACCATGAAAGACCAGCACCAGCCAGATATTCGTGTGTGCCAGTGTGGTATCTACCCAGGAATACATCTGTTCCATGGTGGTTCTGGTAATGGGTCCTCTTTGCCATTGCACGTATTCTTTATCAGCAAAAGCACCCGGCTGATCCCTGTATCCGCGATTTATTTCTTTCATGAATGGCTCCGGCATGCTGTTCCTCAGTGTGAGGTATACCGGGAGGCCATATTTCATTACCCTGGGATCTTCAATTCCATAAGGTACTTCGGCAGAGAAAGTATATTCCGCGCCCAGATGTTCAAGGATATCCTCCTTACTTTTTTGAAGCTCATAGAGCATATTGGCCGTGTCCAGAACAGCCAGATGCGCATGGGTGACCGTATGGCTTGCAGGTTCATAACCTTCGGCGGCGTATTGCTTGAGGCTGTCCCAGATTAACCCTTTTTCCTGCATCACTTCATTGCTGAGGGTTTCTCCGGGTTCTAAACTGCCGCTTCTTACAACGCTGTACAGTGAGTCCATGATCGTGTATGCCATTTCTTTTTTACCGGATTCAAACCTTGCGTCTGCACGGTCATAGTATGCTATCGTGCCCTGATAGCCAAGATATCTCGCGGCAGAAGCCCGTTCAAAAAAATTATCGGCATTGGTTGGAATATTTGCCGATTCACTGATAATTTCCTTTACGGGTCTGCCGATAAACTTAGCCTGGTAGTTTGATCCGGCGATAGGGCCGGTAATGACAAAAAAAGTTGCCGGTAATTTCAGTCTTCTCATGATGGGCAATGCCCTGCTGAATTGATCAGACGAGCCATCATCGTAAGTAATGGAAACAGCTCCCTTTTTCCCGTATTGCCATTTTGTGATCTCTGTATCCCCTACAACGCTTCTTTCACCCGGATTTCCACCCAGCCATCCCCCAATGGTAACTACGAGCAGTAATTCTTTCATCATACCTACGAAATTTAAGCGTTATTGTTTTTAAGCCATTCGCAACCAGGTTAACGAACGCTTAAGCAAATATCCCGATTAATCGGTTACATGATGCGGAGCCCAATTGTTTCGATATTAACAATCTATTTGTAGAGAAAGCGTAATTCCTATTAAACTCTGCAGCTTTAAAACCCTCTAATAAACTGATAAGCATTTAAGCAATTGTCGCACATTTAAATCTCAACATTATGAAACGCATCCTTTTTCCCGGCCTGCTCGTTGCCGGCCTACTTATTTCACTGAGTGGTTTTTCACAAAGATATCATGGTTACCATCGGGGTTTCGGATTTCCGCACGCCAGAGTATTTGTGCGTCCGATATTGCCGGCACCTGTTATTTACGGGCCGGTTTACCCGCAGGTTTATGCACCAGGATATGACTACGGATACTCAAGACCGTATATCGATCGCGGATACCACAGGCCCTACTATTATGGCCGTCCGGTTTATCGTGGAAGGTCTTGGCGCAGGTAATTGCCCTATTGAAGATTAATCCAGGGTTGATTCTCTTATTTCAGCAATGAAATAACGTGAATCAACCTTTTGTTTTGTTAGTCGTTATTGATTTCCCAAACATAGCTTCGGGCGCCCCCGATGATCAGCTAATTGAAAGAAAGGGCGAGGTTGAGAAAAGGAGCGGGATTCATGAGGGACCTGCAGGCTTTTGTAAGTTCTTCCACTGTCTGGCGGAATAATGGAGGTTGGCTCAGCAAATAATTAGGAACCCATATTGTAGATATATCACCTCTGAGCGAGTATACCGTTCTGCGAAGATCGATAAGCGCCTGAATGCTCTCATAGTGATAGGAACCGTTTACTTCAATATATAATTTACCGGGGAGTGCTATGTCTACATGCTTGTGCCCATCCCAATATTCCAGGACAACAGGAATCTTTTCAGACTTTAAGGCAAAATAAAGATCGATTGCCTGCGGACTTGCTCCAGACTCTGTAATATAGGCCTGGTGCTTCAGGCATAAAGGATAGCCGTAAACTTCCATGGAAAACTGTTCCACACCTTCGGTAAGGAGTTTTCCGCATTCCAGGCAATTCCGGGACGTTTTCATAGTACAATAAAGATTGGAAATGACGGATCATTTTCGCAATGATTTAGACGAATGGAACAATATAGGGGTTGAAACGACTAAAATAAACGATGGCCAAAACCCTGAAAACAACCCCGGGCAAAGCAGAAATCAGCGCGTCTTCAACATCGCCTTCTAATGGAAAATAAGGATTAAAGGGAAAAAATATTTATCATAAAATCCAAATGCATTAGAATCTTATGTATATTTGATTATTAGACCAAACATCAAAGCATGACATACTCACCTGAGTTACTAAAGGGAACGCTTAAAACAATAATTCTAAAGTTGCTGGCTGACAACAAAAAAATGTATGGCTATGAGATTACCCAGAAAGTAAAGGAATTAACCCGTGATAAAATACAGATCACCGAAGGCGCTTTATACCCCACCCTGCATGCTCTGGAAACTGACCGGTTGGTGACAACGCAAACTGAATACATCGGCAAACGGGTTCGGAAATATTATAGTTTAAGTGTAGCGGGTAAAGCAAAAACTAAAGAAAAGCTTAATGAAATTACCGAGTTCATAAATACTATGGTCTTTCTGCTGGACATAAAATCGAAAATGGCATAAATGTATTCCATCAGTGATGAAAATATAGATTATATACTTCATGACCTTAAGATCCGGGGCATAGAAACTGAGAGTTTGCGGTTAAATCTCCTGGATCATATCTGTATTCTTATTGAAGAAAATCTTGAAGAAAACGGTGACTTTGAAAAATTTTACGCTTTCACGATCAGGGCCTTTTATGATCATGAACTAAGGGAAATAGAGGAAGAAATCCTCCTGTCTTCATCATATAAAAACAAACGCATTATGAAAAAAGCAATGATTCTTAGCGGAGCGTTCTCTGCTGCCGGATTTATTGGGGGATCCCTGGGGAAAATAATGTTATTCCGAATTACAGATTTCCTCCTTTTTCTAGGCTTTGTGAGTTTCGTTCTGCTATTTCTTCCCCTGGTATTTATCGTTTTATTAAGAGAACTTAAATCCAAAAGAGACTTGATCATCTACAGCAGCGGTACTTTATCATTAATGCTTTACTTCGTCTGTATGCTGATGAAGTGCCTGGGCTGGCCCTCTTCCAACCTGCAACTTGGGCCTGGAAATCTTGGAACCACCTGGCTTATACTTTGGCTCGCCGGTCTTGGAATTGGAAGTTTCGTATTTGTTCCTTCTTATTTCCTGGCCGGGATACGCAGGCCGGAAACAAAAACAAGTACTATTATCACTTCCATATTGCTGGTCGCATTTATCGGTGTTCAATTCCGGCTAACCAACCTGGGGCCGATAAGGCAGGCAAAGCAAAACACATACATTCAAAACCAGGCGCTTCCGGAAAAAACAGTTCACCTGGCATCCTACAGTGCTGAATAAATTCACGTCGCTGAGTAAGCTGCTCTATGCAATTAAACAGAACTCAATTTTTCCTTCTGTTATTTATCCTGTTCATCGGGCCCATCATCGCTTACAAAGTTTTTTGGATCCTGAATGCAAAACATACAACCGGAATTGTATATTTCATAGGCCATACCCTCGAGTTACAAGGAGGCATCAGCACTCACCGCGTAATCTTGTTTCAAGCCGGAAAGGATTCAGTAATTTTTAATGCGGGCCTGTTTGGTCCTGCAAAACCCGGGGATCCTGTTCCTGTACTTTACCAAAAAAATAATCCTAACGATGCAAGGGAAGATTTGCCAGACAGGATTTGGGGAGATACTCTTGTTTTCTCCCTCTTACCTTTTTTAGTGCTGATGGTTATTTTTTTAACCCCCGATTCTTTAGATCCCCTCATTCCGAAAAGGTCGAAGATAATTTTGGGTAAAAGCCCTTTCATAAGAGTCGTTCCCAGGAAAAAGAATTTTTCGTGAGTCTTAGTAAGTGAAAATATACTCGCTGAAAAAGCGAAGCCCACCGACGCTTTAGCGAAGGTGGGCGAAGGTCTCTTTCGCGACTTCTGCGGACTTCGTCCGCCGAAGGTCGCTTCAGCGACCGAAGGCGGAGAGGGAGGGATTCGAACCCTCGATACAAGTTTAAGCTCGTATAACGGTTTAGCAAACCGGCCCTTTCGGCCACTCAGGCACCTCTCCGAATCGTCTTTATAACCGTAAGATCTGCATTCTTTTCGGGGGATGCAAAAATAAAGATTAATTGCAAAGCTTCCTCATTTTTGTCCCGGAAGAAGGATCGTGATTGGACATTCCACACAATATTTCCCGCCGAATCTGCGTTCTGGACTCATCCAAGATCCGAAAAACACTACTATGAAAAATCGATTGACGGATTTGCTGCAGGGCATGCAATCCATATCCAAACCCCTTCTCCTGATAAGCTTCTTTG
>PLEB01000419.1 GCA_003136915.1 Chitinophagaceae bacterium | reverse complement strand
GGAAGAAGGGTTGATGGTTGATGGTTGATGGTTGATGGAGGATGGGGTCCAGTGGCTGAGATCACTGCGCGAAGAGGGTTCAATAAAATGTGCCTGATTTTTTTGGGTAAAGGTTTTGAAGAGGCTGGATGATTCGAGAGAGGCCCTGGTTTCTTCAGATACCGGCTTGCTTACGGCGTCGAGATGCTGGATGGAAGGATCAAGGTCAAAATCGAGACTGGGTGTTATGCTGAACTGAGCCAGGGCATGTTTTACTGCAGCCTGCACAAAAGCATATACCAGTTTCTCATCCTCGAATTTGATCTCCTGCTTGGTGGGATGCACATTGATATCTACCCGCGACGGATCTATTTCAATAAACAAAACATAAAGCGGAAAACTGTCGCCCGGGATCATCTGCTGATAGGCCGTCATTACCGCATGATTCAGATAAGCACTCCGGATAAAACGGTTATTCACAAAAAAATACTGATCACCGCGAGTACGCTTGGCAGTGTCCGGTTTGCCNNGTACCGAGACGAGCCTTGAATTATAATTGGCCCCGAGGATCTGCACGATGCGCTGTTTCAGGCTGCCTTTTTCCAGGTGAAACATTTCCTGGCCATTGCTGATGAGTACAAACTGAATTCCGGGAAAGGCCAGCGCAACACGGATAAACTCATCCACGATATGCCGTGTTTCAGCGGCATTGCTTTTCAGAAAGTTGCGGCGGGCAGGCACATTGAAGAAAAGATTTTTCATGGCTATGCTGGTGCCGTTCGAAAAAGCAACCGGCTCCTGCAGGGTAACCATGCTATTCTCAATCTCAATGCAGGTGCCCATTTCATCCCCTGCCCTTTTTGTTTTCATTTCCACCTGCGCCACAGCGGCGATGGAAGCAAGCGCTTCTCCGCGAAAGCCCATGGTGCGAATGCGGAAAAGGTCCTCAATATTCCTGATTTTGGAAGTGGCATGCCTTTCAAATGCCATGCGCGCATCTGTAACACTCATGCCCTTACCGTTATCGACTACCTGAACCAGGGATTTTCCCGCATCGTTAACAATTAATTTCACGAGGCCCGCTCCTGCATCAATAGCATTTTCCATCAGCTCTTTCACGGCACTCGACGGCCGCTGGATCACTTCACCTGCAGCGATCTGGTTTGCAATATTATCCGGAAGTAACTCAATCAGGTCATCCATACAATTCCTTTGGCTTCTGAATCGGGCAATTTAATGGAAATAAATTTAGTTTTCCTTCGTTCCTTTGTAGGTTTACCAATAGATTCTTACTGATTCTTTAAATTCCACCGATGAGAAATTTTCTTTGCTTTTTTTTACTTAGCCTCTCCCTTTCCCTGAACGCACAATATAATAGTCATCTCACCGCCGGTCAATGGGTGGATAGCGTGTATAAAACACTTAATGACAGTGAGAAAATCGCTCAGCTGATGACCGTGCGACTTTCTTCCATCGATCCGTCAGGTAAAATTACGTTTTACGATAACCAGGTGGCTAAGGATATCAGCAGGTTTAATGTCGGCGGAATTTGTCTTTTTCAGGGTGGTCCCAAAACGCAGGCCGCCTTCATAAATTACTTTCAACATATCGCCAAAACACCCATTCTTTTTTCTATTGACGCCGAGAATGGCCTGGGTATGCGGATGGACAGCGTGGGTGAACTCCCCCACCAGATGATGCTGGGCGCTGTACATGATCCGCAACTTGTTTTCCTATACGGACAACTTGTCGGTCAGCAATGTAAACGTATGGGCATTCAGATCGACTATGCCCCGGTGGTGGACGTCAATAACAATCCCGATAATCCGGTGATCAACGATCGTTCTTTCGGAGAAGATCCTCACCGCGTAGCGGAGCTGGGTATACAATACATGAAAGGCTTGCAATCTGTCGGCGTAATGGCGGTAGCCAAACATTTTCCGGGTCATGGGGATGTATCTGTCGATTCTCATTACGACCTGCCGGTGGTCAGCAAGAGCAGACGGGCACTGGATACCCTGGAGCTTTTTCCCTTTAAAAAATTGATCGAAGCCGGAGTTGGTGGCGTGATGATCGGGCACTTATTCGTTCCCGCGATCGATAATAAACCAAATACACCCGCTTCAATTTCCTATAATGCCGTAACTAAACTCCTGAGAAAACAATTGAAATTCAGCGGGCTGAGTTTTACGGATGCGCTCGAGATGAAAGGCGTTGCAAAATATTTTCCGGATGGTGAAGCATCGGTGCAATCTATGATTGCCGGAAACGATATGCTTTGCCTTCCCGGTGATGTTGCGCTCAGCATCACGAAAATTCTTCAGGCGATAAAAGAAAGAAAATTAAAATGGAAAGATCTGGACACGCGTGTTAAGAAAGTGCTTGCGGCTAAATACCAACTCGGGTTAACGCATCTTCAACCTGTGGATACAACGCTTCTTATACAGGACCTCAACAAGGATGTTCCTGAAATGTATCAGAAAGTTGCGCAACAGTCCCTCACTTTATTGCGCCGGAATAACCGCTCACTGCCGGAAACGATGGCGGGGAAAAAAGTTGCCTATATCGGATTTGGCCTCCTGAACGATAATCTTTTTGCGCGCCGCGTGCGGGAGGATTACNNGCACACGATTTCGGCATCAGTAAGGCAGCTCTTGACCTGCTGAAAAAACTGGACGCACAATCCAACACAGTAACTTTTGTCTTCGGCAATCCTTATGCTGTTAAATATGTTTGCGACGCACAGAACCTCATGGAATGCTATGATGATAATGAGCGCACGCAGTCCGTTGCGGCAGACTGGTTGAGTGGAAAATTTCTTCCCAAGGGCAGGCTGCCCGTTTCCGTTTGCAACGATCTGAAATCCGGATTCGGCATTACATTCACGCGTGGCCTGCTGCCCGAAGCCCCTCCTGCTTCGCTGGGTTTTAAACCTGAAAAATTACTGGTGATCGACTCGATCTGCAAGCGTGCAATCGAAACGCAAGCAACGCCCGGATGCGTTGTGCTGGTAGCAAAAAATGGCCGCATTGCCTATGAAAAAGCTTTCGGCTACCTCGAATACAATAAAAAAGAACCTGTTTATCCGGAGACCCTTTACGATCTCGCTTCCGTGACCAAGGTATGTGCAACTACTATCTCCGTGATGAAATTATATGATGAAGGAAAGCTGGATCTGCATAAGACCCTGGGCGATTATTTGCCCTGGGTGAGAGGCAGTGACAAGGATACGTTGAAGATCTGGGATATCATGCTTCACCAGGCGGGGCTCAAAGCCTGGATTCCTTTTTATGCAGAAACGATCACGCAAGATAAAGAAGGGCTGCCGCTCCCTTCCATTTATTCAGCGGTTGGTGACAGTCTGCATTGCGTACGCGTAGCCGAGCATCTCTATATGCGAAGTGATTGGCTGGACACGATGAACCGGAGAATTCTGACCAGTCCCCTTACCCGTTCCGGCGACTATATCTACAGCGACAATGATTTTATATTCATGGGAAAGATCGTGGAAGCCATCAGCGGCAAAACGCTCGATCAATATGCATACGATAATTTTTATGCGCCGATGGGCCTGGCCACAACCGGATTCAGACCGCGCAACCATTTTCCAGTCAACCGCATTGCACCAACGGAACTGGAAGTTGCATTCAGGCAACAACTCATCCGTGGCGACGTTCACGATCCCGGCGCAGCGATGTTTGGCGGAGTTTCCGGCCATGCCGGTCTATTCAGTGATGCGTATGACCTGGCCATCGTTATGCAGATGTTATTGAATGGCGGCGAGATGAACGGGCACCGGTATATCAAGAAAGAAACGATACAATATTTCACGGATTATCATAGCGCTGTCAGTCGCCGTGCACTCGGATTTGACAAACCCGAAAAGGGCAGGGCGACAGCCAAGGAGCCTTATCCCTGCGCATCCGCATCAGCCGAATCCTTCGGTCATTCCGGCTTCACCGGCATCTGGGTCTGGGACGACCCCGTAAAACAGCTCGTATTTATTTTTCTTTCCAACCGCATAAACCCCAATGAGAGCAACCGGCTTATTAGTGAGAATGTGCGCGGGAATGTGTTGGAGGCGGTTTATGGGGCGCTTGAGTAAGGTTGATGGGTTAGGGGTTATGAGTTATGGGTTATGAGTGATGGATAATTGTTGATGGACTTCTGGTGCAAACCCAAAATCGATGCTTACTATCTGATATTTTAAAGAATACTCGCGAACTTTTGGAGCTAACCATCATCCATAACTCATAACTCATAACCNNTCAACTGTCAACCGTCAACTTCTATCAACTATTCCTAAATGATTCCTACCTTTGCACCCTATGTCCTCACGTCCTACAGAAACAGTCCTCCGGGATGTAGTGATCAAATTTGCGGGCGATTCAGGAGACGGCATGCAGCTTACCGGTAGCCAGTTCACCAACAACACCGCTTTATTAGGAATTGACCTCGCTACTTTTCCCGATTTTCCTGCTGAGATCCGCGCACCGCAGGGTACATTGCCCGGTGTCAGCGGCTATCAG
>PLEB01000137.1 GCA_003136915.1 Chitinophagaceae bacterium | reverse complement strand
AAGCCAGCGCTGCAATAGAACCGCTTCCTGCAATGGTAAAAAAAGTCCAGCCAAAAAGAAAAGCCAAAAACTCTCCGTAAATCAACCGCAGGTATTCATATACCCCCCCGGTCTCCGTGGTCATTCCGGCCAGACCGGCATAAGTAAAAGCTCCGAACATAGTGATGACACCTGCGAGTATCCAGGCCAGCAGGATATAGGGCTCACTCATCAGAGAATGAGCCATCGGCGCTATTTTCTTAAATGCACCCGAGCCGATCATCATCCCCGCGACCAATAAGATGCCCGTCGGCAAACCCAACACCCGNNATGAGGAAGCGAAGGTAATTTGAAAATTTGAAAATTTGAAAATGATTTGGCCGCCGAAGGCAGGTAATTTGAAAATGAAGCGGTCCTTCCATTTTCAAATTTTCAAATTATCAAATTCTCAAATTATTCCTCCCCCCATTTCAGGGAAAGCGAATGCCAAACGTAATTCCGGCAACGCCGTAAGCATTGCTGACACTGTTCTCACCGCCAGGGAATTGGGTTTTAAATCTAAACCAGTTATATTTTGCCTGCAGGTAGATCATTTTGTATTCAACGCCAAATCCGTATCCAATATAAAAACCCCCGGTTACCTTTGCGTTCGTTTCGACTCCTAGACTTATGGTATGTGTATTTCGTTGATAAATTCCGTAGCCTGGATCAAGAAAGGAAAATAATTTGTATTTACCCTGACTCGTAACACGGATGTCCGCAAAATATGGGATGTAAGGACCATAAAGATCTGTAAACTGATTATAGGACGATCCAAGACCCAGGTCAAGAAATGAATTAACGCGTTTATCGGCTACAAACTCAAAGCTAATTCCGGAACGCAGCGGATGATTTGATTTAGAAGTTACAATTTGAACATCCGTTGCAGAACCCGGATAAAAAAGATATCCTCCTCCTGCCTGAAAAGAGATGCCGCATTTGTTCTGACTGAAACAAAAGACGGGTGCGAGCAGCAGGAGCATCAGAACCCTTCTCATCAGATCGCTTTTTAATTAGACTGAATTTAACCATATTTTGCCGCTTTCAGTCCGGTTTACATTTCTTTAAATGCTAAATTAGAGGCCACTCTTAAAAGCCTTCCAGTTTTATGATCAAATATATTTTGGTAAGCGTTTGTTTCTCCATTCTAATTTTCGTTCAGGGTCAGGCCCAGAAAAAGGATACTTCCGTCTTGCATCATGAAGATTTGCGTCCATTGCCGGAAAGAACAATTTCATTCAGCGGATATAAATGGACGGTAAGAAATACCGCGGGTAAGCAGGGTCCAGGTCCGAATTATTTCGGCGACTACTCTGCATTTATGGATGATAGTGGCTATCTCCATCTCTGGATAAGAAAAGATAAGCTCTCCGGCCAATGGCAATGTGCGGAAGTCACTTCACTGCAATCCTTTGAGTACGGCACTTACAAGTTCGTCGTAGAAGGAGCAATTGACAAATACGACAAAAACCTCGTGCTGGGCCTGTTCAATTATTCAGGAAATGATGGCCTTGATGAAATGGATATAGAGATAGCCAGGTGGGGCAATGCGAGTTACCCCAACCTGAACTATACGATCTGGCCGGCAAAAAAGGAATTTAAAAACAGTTCGACCGTGAAAGAATTTGAGCTGAATTCCAATTTAAGCACACATTATTTCATGCGAAATGCTGACACGGTGATCTGCGCCAGTTTTAACGGGATCTCTACTGATCCCAAAGACGAGATCTTCTCTTCCACTTTTGCCAGTCCCACTGCTTCCATCAGTCATCTCGCCATGCCCGTGCACATTAATTTCTGGCTGTTCAATGCTGAGCCGCCCGCCGATCAGGCAAATGTTGAAGTGGTGATCCGGAGTTTCAAATATATTCCGTGATCATTGTTCGTCGGCACTCGGACCGTAGGGTCCCGGAATAGGTATATTTAACAGTCGCAGATAAACACCGAGTTGTGCGCGGTGATGAATCGTTTGCGAAATGGCCATGCGTATGACTTCTTTTTTCGGACTGGTAAAATAGACTTCCGCGCCGTTGCGCATGGTCCATGGTTTGTCCAGTTCAGCCTCGGAAACCCTTTCCAGCGCAGCCTCTCCGTCTTTCAGGTTTTTTTCGTAATAGTCCATCAGTTCTTTATTGCTGTTAATGGGTTGCGGTGCATAGTTTCCCTTGGAGAAATCCAGTTCATCCTCATCGGTAATCATCGGGATCCAGTTCGGGAGTTCAGCAACATGCGTGGCGAGTCGCACCATGCTCATGCTTTTCGGGTGCGGCTGCCAGTCGAGCTTGTCAGACGGAACCCTTTCCAGCATTTTTCGCGTAGCAATTGATTCATCCAGGAGTTGATGTTGAAAATAAGGAATAAGCGTGTTCATGATCATTGTAATTTGATGATGAACAAAATAAGGATGGGGGAGTGACAACGTTATGGCAGAGCTGTTGGAAATATTTTTGGCAGGCTGAAATTCTCTTTAATGGTATATGGTGGATGGTAGACGGACTTCTATTGAGGATCCGCACCTGAAATCCATCAACCATCCACCATATACCATTAACGAGAATTACAGGATTTTCAAAAATCAACAGGCAGCTTCTTCATATACTCATTCATCCCCATATGTTTCTTCTTTACAAAATCCTCCTGCGTGCATTCCAGGCGGAGGATGCGGGAGACGCGGAAATCGCGGTAATCCTTTTTTAGATGGCACCAGCCGATGAGGTGCCAGTTGAA
>PLEB01000019.1 GCA_003136915.1 Chitinophagaceae bacterium | reverse complement strand
CGTGAAATATTTGAAGAGTACAACCAAAATCAATTAATGAAAGTTTATAAATTATCTTCACTTATCAATCTTTTGTATATAGAATTATCGCGGATCTATTTAACAAAAACAATTCGGGATAAACAAAATCTACATTATTTAACGAGATTAGCAGAACTGGAAGATTTATTAGATAAGAATTTCAAAGGTATAAAATCTCCAAATGAATACGCGAAGATGATGAGTATTAGCGAAAAACATCTTAACAGAATTTGTAAGGTATGTTTAAATATAACTACTTCACAGTTTATTGCAGAAAGGGTAGTTCTTGAGGCTAAAAGAATGCTGGTATTTTCAAAAGAGAGTGTTTCAGAAATTATTTCCGAATTGGGATACACAGATAGTTCTTATTTTTTCAGGCTTTTCAAGAAGAAAACAACGCTTACTCCGTTGGAGTTTAAGAAGAAGTTCAGTTAGCTTCAAAAAATAAAACAGGCAGATGCATGTCGATGCGAGAAAACTGGAGAATGGATCTTTAATTGGGATGTTATCTTTATCTCTCTTTCAATGGAAAAATTAAACATTCAGGAACATTACCCACGCTACTATAAGGCAACAGATCATCCCGAAATAATTGATGTTGAAAACGCCAATTTCATTTCCATACTGGCTAAAGGAAGCTTTACGGAAGAAATATTTTATCAGCGGATTGCCTTATTAAAACATGCGACGCAGGCGGTAATCGACCTTTTTCAAGATTCCGGAAAGGGTTTTGAATTGTCTGTTTTAGAGGGGCTTTATTGGAATGATGAAAAATATGGACAGCATTCCATTTCCCATGTTTTTGATACAGGCCCTTTGAGCGAACTGAATTATCGTTTAATGATCCGTTTGCCGGAGTATGTTACCCCGAAGCACATAGACGTAGCTAAAGATACTTTAGACCCTATCTATAAAGATCTGTTCGGAGGATTAGAGTTTTTTGAATACCAGGAAGGAAAATGTATCCAGATGTTACATAAAGGCCCATTCATTTATGAATTTGAAACGTTAGGGCAATTAGAGAAGTTTGCTGAAGAAAACAGCTTAAGCAAAAGAGGTATCCACCATGAAATTTATTTGGTAGATTTCACAACAGGTAACTCACAGGAAAGCCTGAAAACTATTTTAAGAGAACCTGTAGGGCAATAATAAATGATATATCACAAAACGAAAAAGATTGGCCTAAATCATTTGAATGTTCTGGATGCTAAACTGTCGGTATGATTCTGACTTCTTTCTGGAAAACCAATAGAATGGCAGTCTTGCCCCCAGTTAGCCATTTCATGTAATATGGGCAACAAAGCCTTACCAGCTGATATTAATCCTTCTTGGGAAAACCGGTACACTCATTGTATCAGGATCGCACAATCTTCAGCAATAATATTGTGTTAATTGATTGAAACGCAATATGATAAAGGTCTGGCATATTCTTAGTTGCCAAAGGGGTCGAATCATCCCATTCAAATCCGGTACGGGCTTAAGAACTGATCAAAAATCATATTTTATGATGAAGTATTATTCCAAAATTGCCTGGCGGAATTTAATTAAGAATAAAGTCTACTCTGTCATCAATATTGCGGGCCTGGCTACCGGTATGGCCGTTGCCATGATCATCGGCTTGTGGATACACGATGAAACATCAGCCAACAAACATTTTAAAAATTACGAATCGCTTTATCAGGTGATGATGCACCAGACTTTTGATGGCGTGCGTTACACACAACAGGCCCTGCCTTTCCCAATAGGTGAAGAACTGAAAAATAAATATCCGGATCTCAAGGGTGTAGCCATGTGTGACTGGGGACAAACGCACTCATTGATCTATGGGGAGAAAAAAATAAGCAAATACGGACATTTTATAGGAGAAGACGCCATCAATATGTTTTCGATAAAAATTATGGAAGGCGATAAAGATCCTTTGCATGAACCATATTCCATTGTGCTGACAAGCGAAACGGCTAATATACTTTTTGGAAATGAAAACCCGATCGGCAAAATGGTGAAGATGGACAACCAGACCAATCTGAAAGTGACCGCTGTCGTGGAGAAACAACCCAAAAACAGTTCAATTGCTTTCGATTACCTAATACCTTTTCAATTGCAGGAAACATTATACAGTTGGATTAAGGAGTTTCACAAGACGAACTGGGGGAACAACTCATGGCAGACATATGTGCAATTAAATGATAAAGCAAGTCTGGCATCCGTAAACAGTAAAATAAAAAATGTAGTCATTTCCCATTTCACAGATGAAAACACACTGAAACATATCAAACCGGAAGTGTTTATACATCCGATGGCAAAATGGAGATTGTACAGTGATTTTGAAAATGGAAAGAATACCGGCGGCTTCATAAAATATGTGCGGATGTTTGGCATCCTGGGTATGGTCGTATTGTTGATCGCCTGCATCAATTTCATGAACCTAAGTACTGCGCGTTCAGAAAAAAGGGCAAAGGAAGTGGGTGTACGTAAAGCAGTCGGTTCGGAAAGGAAGCAACTGATCAGCCAGTTTTTAAATGAATCGATATTGATTGCCGCGTGCTCATTTATATTGGCTTTGGGAATTGTGATCCTGGCTCTGCCGTATTTCAACAAACTGACTGACAAAGACATGAGCCTGCAATTTGCGAATCCATTGTTTTGGGTAATCATGATTGCGTTTACCGTTATTACAGGNNCTGAAAGGAAACCTCAAGGCTGGCCAGAGCAGTTCATTGCCGAGAAAAATATTAGTTGTGTTGCAATTTTCAAGTTCTGTTATACTAATGATCGGAACGATTATTATTAATCAGCAAATTCAGTTTGGGAAAAACAGGCCGATTGGATTTAATAACAAAGGATTGATATCGGTATTTTGGTCAGATGATATTGCGAAGAATTTTGAGACTATTCGCCAGGAATTGTTGAATACCGGTGCCGTTGTTTCAGTATGCCAAAGCAATTCTCCGCCATCGGAGCTTTATAGCAACAACAATGGTTGGGAATGGAAAGGCAGTCAGCCTGTTGATAAATCATCCGTGTTCTCTACGATTGCTACCTCTTACGACTATACAAATACCCTCGGGATCAAACTGTTGGCCGGCAGGGATTTTTCGAGGGATTTTGCGGATTCGAATGGAGTGATTTTAAACCAGGCTGCAGTTAAACGCATGAATCTTCAAAATCCGGTGGGGGCAAGCTTGAAGTGGAACGACAAGCCGATGACGGTAATAGGAGTAATACCCGATATTCAAATGGGATCTCCTTATCGTGCCATTTCTCCGCTCACCATAATATTTAGCAAGGGCTGGGTGGGTTTTCTGGATATACGCTTCAGCCCGAACATGTCGGCCTCCAAAGCGATTGCATTGATAAAGCCCATTTTTGACCGTTACAATTCTTCCTTTCCTTTTGAATATCAATTTGCGGATGAAGAGTACGCGAAAAAATTCAATTATGAGGAATTGGTCGGGAACCTTGCAGGGATCACTGCGGTATTAGCCATTTTTATATCATGCCTTGGACTTTTTGGTTTAGCTTCCTTCAC
>PLEB01000014.1 GCA_003136915.1 Chitinophagaceae bacterium | reverse complement strand
GATGGATATAAATATGATTGTCATGACTGGCGGCAGGGAACGAACCGCCAAAGAATGGAAAGATCTCATAGAAGAATCCGGGCTGAATTTCCCCAAAATTATTCCAACCGGTTCTCCCATGTTCTCCATCCTGGAAGCTGAGAAGAAATAAGCAGTTAGCTCAATGCCCTGCTTTGATTCTTAGTTTGCGGTAAACACTTCAACCGTAATTTTATCGCTGCCATTCGGACGATTTGCAGGGAGAGGGCCCGCCCGATGGCTTGTGTCCGCAGGGTGCATGCCCGGTGCCCCAGTTCCGCGCGGCGGTCCGCCTGGCCCTCCGCCTGAGCCTCCGGCTACATAAATCTGGTCATTTATTACAGCAGCCGGCATACCATTTCGCCCGTAATGCAAAGCGTCTGTTTCTTTCCAGTCGTTTTTAGTTGATGGGTCGAGATAATAAGTATTTTTCCGAGGTGCATTCGGCTCCGTTGCAGTTGCTCTTTCTCCCCCCATATAATACAGTACATCATTGCAATTTACGAGTGCGCCGCCCCCGCTTCCCAAAGGAAGTTTCGCATCCAGGGTTGACCATGTTCCGGTTGCAAAATCGAAACAATCTACCTCCAATACGGTATGTGAAAAAAAGGCCATAAAATTATCGGGCTCATGATAGCTTGTGTTACGGCCGCCCGCCACATACAATTTACCCTTTACTACTGCGGCTGAGCAATGGTCGCGGATATGCGGCGCATCAGGCAGGGTAGTCCACTTGTCAGTTGAGGGATCATAAGAATCAAACATATTGTTTGTGCCACTGGAATGCCCATGTTGTATGCCATCCACCAGGTATAATTTTCCATCGTACGCAGCTGCTCCTGCGCCAGCCCTTCTTCTGGATTCGCTGAGTCCGGATCCGGTTTCCCAGCTGTTATTCTCTGTGTTATAAATGTGAACATGTTGCAGAGGGACCTGATCAGGGAAACTCCCTTTTGAGAATGCTTCCAGAACATATATCTTATTTCCAAGCGCTACGGCTTGAAAATGATGCATGATGTCTGGCGGAATTGCGAGTGTGGTCCAGGATAAGGTTTTCGGATCCAGGCAATCAACTGTTTTAGCCTCGCCTGCGTCTCCTCCTATGAGATAAAGTTTTCCATTAACTGCCGCAAGCCCACACTCATTGCGGTTTGCAATTCCGTTCTTTGTCATGACCAGCTCCCAATGACCTGACTGCGCTTCTAATCGAGGTATAGCCAGTGTCGCCAGAAGAACCAGGGCAGGCGCCAGAATGCTATTTATCTTTTTCATGAGCTTATTATTTTTGCGGTGAGTTGCTCTTCTTTTCCTGAAGACAGAAAGGGGTTGAAGGGGTTATAAAATTAAACTAACTTTAATAACTATGGAAATAAGTCCGGCCGCTGGCAAAATAGCAGATCCNNTCCGGCCACCGCGGTTCTTCTTTTACCTGTTCTTTTAATGAATGGCATATACTGGCCATCAGCCAAGCCATTTGCCTCTACCGCAAGCAACAGAAAATTGACGGACCCCTTTACCTGGGTATAGATACGCATGCACTTTCCATTCCGGCGTATTATACGGCCATTGAGGTGCTGGCCGCCAATGGGGTAGAACTCATGATTGCCAACGGTGATGAATATACGCCTACACCCACCGTTTCACATGCGATATTAACGTATAACCATAACCGTAAAAACGGAATGGCCGATGGTATTGTAATTACGCCATCGCATAACCCGCCAGACGATGGCGGCTTTAAATATAATCCACCGAATGGGGGGCCTGCTGGAACTGAAATTACCAAATGGGTCGAATCCAAAGCCAATGAATTTTTGGAAAATCAGCTGAAAGGCGTGATGCGGATGCCTTATGAAAAAGCCCTTCGTGCGCCGAATACGCACCGGCATGATTTTCTAAATAACTATATAAGTGATCTTGGGAATGTGGTCAATCTGGATATTATCCGGGATTCAAAGATCAGCGTGGGTGTTGATCCCCTTGGCGGAGCAGGTGTCCATTACTGGGAGCCGATATCTGCTAAGTATGGGTTGAATTTAACTGTTGTGAATAAGACTGTTGACCCAACCTTCCGTTTCATGACGGTGGATTGGGACGGAAAGATCAGGATGGATCCGTCTTCTCCCTATGCCATGCAGCAGCTGATCGGGTTAAAGGACCGTTTTGATATTGCGGTGGCTTGTGATACCGACCATGACCGGCACGGTATTGTAACCAAGAGTACGGGATTAATGCCGGCGAATTATTATTTATCTGCAGCCATATTTTTTCTTCTGCAGCACCGTCCCTTGTGGAAGGATTCCAAGGCGGTGGGCAAAACGGTTGTGAGCAGCCAGGTGATTGACCGCGTGACAAAAAAACTCAACAGGAAATTGTATGAAACCCCCGTCGGCTTCAAGTGGTTCGTTGACGGCCTTTTTGATGGCTCGCTTTGTTTCGGCGGAGAAGAGAGTGCCGGTGCATCTTTCTCCCGGCTTGACGGATCGGTTTGGACCACAGACAAAGACGGATTCATACCCTGCCTGCTGGCGGCTGAGATAACGGCCACCCTTAAACGGGATCCGGGTGAAATTTACCAGGATATCACGCGGGAACTGGGTGAATCGCAATATGACCGGGTTGAAGCAAAAGCGACGGCGCAGCAAAAAGAAAAACTGGGAAAACTTTCTCCCGATCAAATCAAACAAAAAACGCTGGCCGGTGACAAGATCATTTCCATCCTCACCAATGCGCCCGGAAATGGTGCTGCCATAGGCGGCCTCAAGCTGGTGACAGAGAATGGATGGATCGCCGCGCGGCCCTCAGGTACGGAAGACATTTATAAGATCTATGCGGAAAGTTTCAAAGGGAATGACTATTTGAAGGAGATGTTGGCGGAAGCGCAGGTGATTGTTGACAACGCGATTAAGTAG
>PLEB01000341.1 GCA_003136915.1 Chitinophagaceae bacterium | reverse complement strand
TGGCTGGGTTATTTGTCTTTTTGCCTGCGCTGTGTATGTTTTGACCATGGAAGCAAGTGGCAGTTTCTGGGACTGCGGCGAATTTGTTTCCAGCGCCTACAAGTTGCAAATTCCACACCCCCCGGGAGCTCCCCTTTTCGTAATGATGGGCCGCTTTTTTATCATTCTATTTGGTGATAATCCGATGACAGCCGCCAGGGCCGTGAATTTTATGAGCGCAATTCTGAGCGGATTCACTATACTTTTTCTGTTTTGGTCCATAACCCATTTTGCCCGTAAAATCATTCAAAAGGCAAATACGGCGCTTACTTCAGGCCAGATATTTACCATCGTAACTGCCGGAGCCGTGGGTGCACTGGCTTATACTTTTTGTGACTCCTTCTGGTACAGTGCAGTAGAAGGCGAAGTATATGGTTCTTCTTCATTTTTTACCGCCCTGGTTTTCTGGGCCATCGTGAAATGGGAAGATGTCGCTGATCAGCCCAAGGCTGACCGCTGGCTCATCTTTATTTTTTATATGATGGGGCTTTCCATCGGCGTGCACTTGCTGAATCTGCTTACCATTCCGGCCATTGTTATGGTATACTATTATAAAAGATATAAATCAACTCCCTGGGGCACGGTACTGGCATTCATCATTGGTTGTACCATCACCGGCCTGGTCCAGAAATTCGTTATTCAATACACGATCAAAGGAGCTGCCTGGTTCGATATCCATTTTGTAAATGATCTGAACCTGCCATTCTTCAGCGGTTTCGGCTTTTTCTTTATCCTGCTGAGCGCCGTTTTAGTGTTTGCGCTTCGTTATGCGGTTAGGAAAAAATATTATCTTCTGAAGGTCGCAATCTGGTCCATCGCCTTCATGCTGATCGGCTATTCTACCTATTTCACCACCATGATCCGTTCCAACGCAGATCCTGCTGTGGATATGTTCAACGTGGACAATCCCGTGAGCCTGGTCGGCTATCTCAGCCGTGATCAGTACGGTGACTGGCCCATTGTTTACGGTCCGGATTATACTTATCGTGCTCCTCAAATTACAAGCGGCGATCTCTACGTGAAAGGAAAAACCAAATACGAAATAGCCGGAAAGATCAGGGGCCAGGATTTCAATTCGGGCCCAGGCGATGAAGAAATTGCCAGCGAACAAAGGCAGCACCCGGGCTGGGACGTGGACAAATTAAAACCACATTTCTTTCCAAGGATGTGGGATAATCAAACGGACCGCGCACAAGTGGAGGTATATAAGGAATTTGGTGGCGTTTCAGACGATGACATGCCTACCATGGCCAATAATATCAAGTATTTTATTGCTTACCAGACCTATTGGATGTATCTGCGTTATTTTTTCTGGAGTTTCACCGGAAAACAAAATGACCTGCAGGGATTTGGAAATGTACGGGACGGAAATGCCATTACAGGCATTCCTTTCATTGATAATTTACTATATGGTGATCAAAGCAAACTTCCGGATAGCATTCACACAAAGAATAAATCCTATAATCGCTTGTTTGCGCTGCCATTCATACTGGGAATGATCGGCCTGGCATTTCAATACACAAGAAACAGAAAAGACTTTCTCATCAATTTCCTGCTTTTCTTCTTTACTGGAATGGCTGTTGTGATTTATCTTAACCAGGCCGGACAGCAACCCCGCGAGCGGGATTATGCTTACGTAGGTTCATGTTATGCGTTTGCAATCTGGATTGGTCTGGGTGTAATCTGGGTGAAGGAAAAGTTTGACCGTTTCCTGAAAGATCCCATGGCAAATTATGCCACTGCGGCTATCTGTATACTGGCTGTTCCGGTTATTATGGGATTCCAGGAATGGAATGATCACGACAGGAGTAAGAAAACACTGGCCCGGGACCTGGCTAAGGATTATCTGGAAAGCTGTCCGCCCAATGCTATCTTATTTTCATTTGGCGACAATGATACCTATCCCTTGTGGTATGCGCAGGAAGTGGAAGGCATACGCACGGATGTTCGGGTAGTGGTAAACAGCCTTCTCGGGACCGATTGGTATATGAATGAACTGAGGTATAAGATAAACAATAGTGCGCCTTTTGATATTATCTACACGCCGGAACAGATCCAGGGAAATAAGCGCGACGCGATTTATTACACACCCCTTCCGGGATTCGATCAGAAAAAATACTATGATCTGAATTATATATTGAAGGATGTGATTGGCAGTGACGATCCAAAATATACGAATACGGACCAACAGGATGGTGAAGTACTTAACCTTTTCCCTGTTAGAAAATTCAGCGTTCCGGTAGACTCGAACACCGTACTAGCCAACGGCACTGTTCACCAGGGTGACAGCATATTAAACGAACTGCATATTGATGTCCCTAACCGCAGCTATTTATTGAAGAACGACCTTGCCATTTACGCGGTTATTGCTGCTAATCACTGGAAACGTCCAATATGCTTTACTTCAACCCAGGAACTAACCGATCTCGGTATTTCAAAATACGTCAGACTAAGAGGTCTTTCTTATCAATTGGTTCCTTTGGATAAGGGTGGTGTGGACAATGATGCGGCTTATAAGACCATCATGGAAAAATTTGCATACGGGAATGCAGACAAGGAAGAAGTTTATTACGATGAAGAAAACCGGCGCCATCTGAACAGTATCCGCATGGCACACGCTCAGGTTGCTTTCAGCCTGATCGATGCAGGTTTGAAAGATTCTGCCCGGAATATCCTGGAGAATTTTGATAAGCACGTCAGGGAATCGAATTTCCCATATGGAATGACCTCAAACCGGGGTAACCAGCAGGATGCTATATCCACCGATTTTCTGCAGGCCTGTTACCTTTCGGGTGACAATACCCTGGCTAAAAAAGTGGAAGCATCCGTAAAAAAAGACCTTCAGCAGCAGATGCGCTATTATAAATCCCTTGGCGACGAAATGAGTGATGACCAACTGGCTTCAAATGCCTACATGATCCTGCAGGGAAAAGGGGGAAACCTCTCCAACAAACAGCAGGATTTTGCTCAGGATATCTTTACCACCTACCGTTTGCTTATGCAGATTGATGAAATGGACAAGCAGTATAATAAACTACCTGCGGTTCAAAATAACAATCTTAAATAAGCTGACGGAGTTCCGGACCTTCGTCTGAAACGTTTTCCGGCGAATTTAGTCAGGCGCGATCCTTTTCGGGGATCGTTTGTTATATCTGTAATAAATCAGGCTTAGAGGAGGAATTCCTCCCCGTGGAGGGATTTAAGCTTAAACTATTTATTTAATTTTATTGCATTAACTTGAAACAATGATTGGTTTTCATTTCACAAAGTATGATCCGTCGAGGGAGGGTAAATCGAAATTTGACCAACTTCTCGATATTTTCATGCAACTGCTTACCTATACCAGCGGAGACGTTGGCGAAGCATTGCAGTGGATGAATCAACTGGACAAGGAATATGATCTCACCGACGGGGAATATGGTATGGGTGATTTTATTGATGAGCTGCGGGATAAGGGATATATCGACGAGAATAAACAAACGGGGTCGTTTAAAATCAGTTCCAAAACGGAGCAGGGAATCCGGAAACGATCGCTTGAAGAGATCTTCGGCAAGCTGAAGAAAACAAAAACGGGGGATCATAATACGTTCAAGCCCGGAACAGGAGATGAAATAAATCCTGAAACAAGACCTTTTCAATTTGGAGACCAGCTGGAGCAGATTGATTTTACGGAATCCATCCGTAACGCACAGATCAATCATGGCATTGAATCATTCAACATGCAGGAAGATGATTTAAAGATCCGGGAAACGGATTATAAAAGTCAGACCTCCACCGCATTGATGATTGATATCTCGCATTCCATGATACTGTACGGAGAGGACCGTATTACGCCGGCGAAAAAAGTGGCCATGGCTCTCAGTGAACTCATCACCACCAAATACCCAAAGGATACGCTTGATATTGTTGTCTTCGGAAACGACGCATGGCCGGTTGAAATCAAAGATCTGCCCTATTTGCAGGTAGGCCCCTATCATACCAATACCGTTGCCGGCCTGGAGCTGGCCATGGATATTTTAAGGAGAAGAAGAAATCCGAATAAACAGATCTTCATGATCACGGATGGGAAGCCCACTTGCCTGAAATCAGGAAAGCGATATTATAAAAACAGTTTCGGGCTTGACCGGAGAATCACCGCCCGCTGCCTCAACCTTGCTGCCCAATGTAAAAAGATCAAGATTCCGATCACCACCTTTATGATCGCCAGCGATCCCTATTTACAGCGGTTCGTGAATGAATTCACCGAAACGAATAATGGTAAGGCATTCTTTGCTTCGCTGGATCACCTCGGCGCTTTCATCTTTCGGGATTTTGAAAATGGAAAAAGAAAGACCGTTTTCTGAAATCCGGATTCCGGATCAGGTCATCGTTTAAATAAACGTCGCTTTGCGGTGTTCGCTTCACATAATTTAGAAAACATGGATATCAGGAAAATAAAAACGTTTGGAGAATTGAAAAAGTCGGGCTACATCCGCAAAAAAGTGAAAGAAGAAATCCGGGAAAACCTTTTGAAAAAACTGGCACTCAAAGAAAACAGCTTTCCCGGGATTGTTGGATATGAGGATTCAGTGATTCCCGATACCGAAAGGGCTTTACTTTCAAGGCACAATATTTTATTTCTCGGATTGCGGGGACAGGCTAAAACAAGAATGGCAAGGCAGATGATCAACCTGCTCGACGAATTCGTTCCTTTTATTACCGGCAGCGAGATCAACGACGATCCCTTTGCGCCCATATCCAAATTTGCCCGCGAACTGCTCAAAGAGAAAAAAGATGAAACGCCCATTTCCTGGTTACCCCGCAACGACCGTTACAGCGAAAAGCTGGCCACCCCTGATGTGAGTGTTGCCGACCTGATCGGCGATATTGATCCCATCAAGGCTGCAAATATGCGGCTTAATTTCGCCGATGAAGAAGTGATTCATTTTGGCATTATTCCGAAAAGCAACAGGGGCATTTTTGTCATCAACGAACTGCCCGACCTTCAGGCACGCATCCAGGTTTCACTTTTTAATATCCTGGAAGAAGGTGATATTCAAATCCGCGGTTTCAAGCTGAGAATGCCATTGGATATATTATTTGTATTTACTGCGAACCCGGAAGATTATACAAACCGCGGTTCCATCGTCACCCCTTTGAAAGACCGTATCGAAAGTCAGATCCTGACACATTATCCCAAAACCATTGAACATGCGCTTGCCATTACGGAACAGGAAGCCGATATTACCGGGGATCNNACAGGTGCGCGTGAAAATCAGTGATCTTGTAAAACGGCTCATCGAACAGGTCGCTTTTGAAGCGCGCGGAAGTGAATTCGTGGATAAGAAAAGCGGTGTCTCGGCCCGGCTTACCATTGCAGCATATGAAAACGCAATTAGCGCTGCGGAAAGAAGGGCCCTTCTCAACAATGAAAAGGAAACCCAGGTGTGGATGAGCGATCTTGTGGGTATAATTCCTTCTATAACAGGAAAAATTGAACTGGTTTATGAGGGAGAACAGGAAGGGCCTTACCAGGTGGCATTTAATTTATTGGAAAAGGCATTCCGCACCCAGTTTATCAATTATTTTCCTAATCCCGAACTATTCAAGAAAAGAAAAACAGGTGAGGAAAATCCATACAAGCCTGTTACAGCCTGGTTCGACAAAGGAAATCACCTGGATATTTTCTTTAATTCCAAAGATCAGGACAAGATCCAGGTGCTCTATAAAGTGGATGGCCTGCATGCTTTCGTAAAGAAGCATTTCCGTCACGCAAATGAAAGGGAGATGGCCCTGCTTATGGANNTTATGGGTTATGGGTTATGGATTATGAGTGATGAATTATGAGTGATGAGTTATGGGTGAAGGGTGATGAGTGATTTTGATGTATTTCATAAACCGTATCTGTTTTTGGAAAATTTTCTAGAGTTCTTTTTAGTTCTCGTTCTTTAAAATCACTCATAACTCATAACCCATAACTACCTAATTCCTCACCACACATTTACCTCTCTCTCCAACCCCACAGCAAATCTCTTTTTTACGGAAGCAGCCACTTCCTCGCCCAAATCAAAGATCTCCTTACCGGTAGCGTGACCGTAATTCACGAGTACGAGGGCCTGCCGCTGATGTACGCCCGCGTCTCCTTTACGGTATCCTTTCCATCCGCACTGCTCTATGAGCCATCCTGCGGCGAGCTTCACAGATCCTTCTTCATGAGGATAAGCCGGCATGTCGGGGTAATCTTTTGAAAGAGATTGAAACCGGGCCTGATCCACGACGGGATTCTTAAAGAAACTCCCTGCATTGCCAATCTCTGCCGGATCAGGAAGCTTTGATTGCCGGATATTGATCACGGCTTGTGAAACCGACCTGATGGAAGGTGTGCGAACGTCCATCTGCCCGAGTTCTTCACGGATGGCTCCATACGATGTGTTGAGGACTGCAGTTTTGTTCAGGATGAACGTAACGTTCAAAATAATATAACGGTTTTTTTCTCCCGATTTAAAAAAGCTGTCCCTGTATCCGAATGCACAATCATTCAATCCGAATGTATAAACCTTTTTGTTTTTCCTGTCATACGCTTCCAGTTCATAAAACACATCCTTCAGCTCAACACCGTAGGCGCCGATATTCTGAATAGGTGCGGCTCCTACACTTCCCGGAATGAGCGAAAGATTTTCCAGGCCTGCCCAATTCCTGCCAATGGCGTATCGTACAAATGAGTGCCAGTTCTCCCCTGCTCCGGCACGTACAAAAATATGGGAGTCATTTTCCTTAACCATCGTGATGCCGCGAATATCCATTTTCAATACCAATCCTTTTACGTCCCTGGTAAATAAAATATTACTGCCCCCGCCCAATACCAACTGGCTCTTGCCGTCATCCTTCTCTAAAATGCTGCCTAACTGATCCGCATCTGCAATAGAAACAAAATGCTTAGCCCTGGCTTCGATATGAAAGCTATTGTAAGGAAGCAATGATATATTCTCTTCAATAAGCATGGCCTGCCAGTTTTAGATTGACTATGCCGGATCAATGTCGGGAACTACGGTGACGGACCTGAATTTTTTATTGTTCTGCAAAATGGCCCGCTGCTGATGAATAACCTGCTTGGCAAATGCAATTGTACTACCATTCTTCGGAAGTTTGAGCATAAGTTCCATGATATACTGGTTGCGGATGCGGTTTACAACGGGCTCTGCGGGTCCCGTGACATACCCTTCAAATTCCTTTTTCAAATAAAGAGCAAACAAGGCTGCCGCATCATGCACGATTTCTTTAATCTTATGCCGGAAAATGATCTGAATAACGCGGGAAAATGGAGGATAGAAAAAATTTTCCCTCGCAATGATCTCGTGCGCATAGAATAAATTATAGTCATGCCTCATCACATACTGCAATACCGGATGTTTGGTATTTGCCACCTGAATCAGCACTTTGCCTCTCCCGTCTTTTCTTCCGGCTCTTCCACTCACCTGCTCCATC